>NZ_DEYV01000045.1:13589-19986 GCF_002364655.1 Pseudomonas sp. UBA3149 | reverse complement strand
GGTTTTGTTAGCGGCTCTTAGTGCGCAACACCTCCTCAGGAAAGTTATTACTGAGATTCGACCCACAAATTGTAAATGGGATTGGTGTTACGGATTATTTTATTGAGGCGTTGAGCCGAATTCAACTTCAGTGCTTAAACTCAGCCGTGGAACTCTAACATGACCGACAAAGACAAGGGAAAAAAGGTAGTTGTGATCTATCAGAGTGTTGAGGCTAGTTATCGACTTGAGACTGCCAGGAAGATGCTACGCCACAACTTCAATACTCAGGTGATAGAGCTAGAGACACAAATAAGTGTCAAGACATTGCGTAAGCTACGCAAAGAAATGACATTACAAAAAGAAGAGCGGCGTGATCGCCTGGGCCGTAGTGTTCCGACGATTGTCAAGAATACAACACAAAGAAAGATAGCTTCCTTGTTTTTACATATATATGTAGTCATGTGTGGTAAGGAACATGGAGTGGTTGATATCGATCTGCTGATTCAGGCCTATTATATTTTCCTTGCGGACCTTAAACAACAAAATAGATTTAATGAAAGAACTATAAAGCCGCTCACGATCAGCGAGGTATATTCGCTGGCATCAGCTTATCAGCGCCGAGAGATCTCTCTTGAGATTTGCTCACGTTGCGGTACACCTCATGCCGAATTCTACAAGGGTACTATCGGTGGCTGCCCTAACGCGATCAGCCTTGTCGGGATGCATGGAAACGTCATGGATGAGCGAACACCTATGTGGTCAGGCATGAAGAGATCAATCTATTCGCAACATGAGGCAGGGCAGGCCTCTTTCTAGGTTCTGATTACCTTGCAAATGAGGGGGAGCCTTGATAGCTCCCCTTTTTTTGCCATTTGACCTGCTCACACCATTTCCGCTAGGTAGGTAGCGGGTTGCATCCGAAAAGCCCTCTTGTGGTATCTGCAGGCGCTTAAAGCCCCTCTCGGACAACCTTTCCTGGGCTTCAAATCGCACATCACCATTTGCGCCCTTCGGATTGCTCGACATGCTTGAGCAACCTGGTCTCTACCTATCGCCAAAAGCTGGTGTTCTCCTCATGATCAAGACCGGGAGTAGAGATGGTAACCACTCCTCAATCTACCCATAACATTGGTAAAACCCCTGTTCTCTATTGCGTGCATGGCATTTTTTGTAGATGGACTGACTATTGCCAATATCATATTGGTAATTTACACAGTTAGTGCTGGAGGACTGGTAAAACTACACAATTCATTCTTATAATATTGGTAATTCCACTCACAGCCGAAAAACGTGGCGGGGATAGAAATCCTCATTTTTAGACGTTGAATTACCAAATGAATAAACCATGTCAAATGCTTATGCTTTTTTTCTCACTTGCAGCGTTGGTTAGTAGGCGATATACGATTACACGAGCGTGCTGATTTTCTAGCACAGGATTGACCTTATCGGTTAGCCCTCTAGAAGCATGACAGGGTGGATGCTGGAGACCAGAAACATGACAGATCAGATTACAAACGAGAAACTGAGCCAGCTCCTGGATTCCAAGGAGTCTCTGGCCACATCAGGGATGGATGCTGCAACGCTTCTTGAGTTGACGGAGCAGACCCTGGCAGTGCTGGAGCACCATGTGGAGCGTTTGACCTACTTGAATGCGCTTCAAGCAAAGGAGACCTGTGAGTATTTCTGGGAGAAAGCAAGAGAAGGGCAGGAAGAGAACAAACAGTATCCGCGCCTTGGTAGTAGAGTTCGGCTTATCAAGAACACGCTTGCAATTGTCTGGTACCACAGTAGTTATCTGCTCAAACCCAAGGCGGGAGGAAAACGAGTATTTACCGCCAAACATATTTCCAAGCCACGGCATAAATTTCGATACAGCAATGCTGCGCTTTCTAATGCCTACCCCTGGGAGAAGGAAAATGTGGAAGATACCGAGAATGATTATGCCAAGTTCAGACAGAGACAGTCGCTCATTACTGAAATAAGGAGCAGGCTCTCACGATTCAAGAATATTACGGATGCCTATTCAAATAACGAGTAGCTTTGCTTTCGGTGAATAATATGTACAGCAATCAGGCTCAACTACTGGAATTACAACTGTGCGACCTTGAGTACATCAAAGATCTTGACTGCGATGGATTTTCTGCCTGTACAGCTTATTTACTTAAGCGTGCAAGTTTATCTTATAGACTCATGCGCGGGCAGTGCATCAGAGTTAGCACAGGTCATATTATTGTTCCGCATTACTGGATAGAACTCTCGCCTGACGTCTGTGCTTATCTTCAGCACCCCAATGATCAACTGGTGATCGACTTTAATCTACGCAAGTGGTTATTTGAGGATGAAGAGGTTCCGCATGGCGTTTTTGCCAAGAACCGCGAAACAGACTTTCGTTATATTGGCGAAGCAATAGATACTGATTTTGGGCTCGACTTTTGGGATTTGGACAGTATGACAAATGGTCGGCTGGCTAGAATGCAGATAAATATCTGAAACCGTTCCTTTCTGAAATAGGACTAACATCGGATTAGTCCGGTTTTACGCCAATTATTTTTCCAGCCTGCTCGCTGGACTTGCATCCTGAAATTTCCCTGTACTATGAAAGTAGGTATTCTTTCAGAGGAGATTTCGTATGCACATATCAGCCATTCAGTTACTTGAAGCATTACCTACTCGCAAAAGATCGGTCATAAACCAGCTATTGCTTTCAATGTCGATTGACGAGTTAAGAGAGTTGGTTGCCTACTTTAACGGTCATGACAAGTATGGTGCAGATGATACTGCCCGGATTGCACTTCTGTGTGTCTACTCAGGGCATCTTTCAAACAAGTTTCCCCCGTTCTCATTTGTTCAATCCCATCTAGCCAGCTGTTGCCCTGACATCATCGAACTCAAGCCAAGGCATGTATTGACTCGTCCTCTATCCGACATGACCGGCCATCCAGTGGACTATCTGGATGGGGCAGTTTTCCAATCTCTGATCGAACTCATGCCAAATGGCTGGTTGGTTGCTATTCCTGTCCGCAAGGGATTCAAAACCAATATTGTTTCTTTTCCAGACTCTTCTGGCAGTTCTTTCAAGGGAGATAGCCATGCGATATCCCAATAGATTATCCATAACCTTGCTAATGTTTACCTCAACGGCATTTGCCTGTGGTACGGTTTATTGTCTTGGCGTTAATCAGTCACTGGGCAGATTATTCATTGTCTGTTTATTGAGTAACGCAATTGTTATGGGGGGGTGGGGCTTCTTTCAGGGAAGGTTTTTTGGAGAGCCATTACCGGTCTGCTGTACAAAAGCCGTTGCAACTTCCATAACAGGCGCTTTAGGGACGGGAGTGGCCGGTTATGTAATGGCACTTTATTTAATTCTGCTCGCTGACATACTGCCCACTATTTGCGATACGTTTCTCAATCATTAATTAACTGACACGTTTTGTTACATATTGTAAGAATATGGTTAGGCTAGATCTTAAAGGCAATTAAAGCTCAAAGTGCCACTATAATTATTAATATGTAGCAAAGTTACATCAAAGCGCCACTATATATTAAAACGGGAGTTTTAAAATGAGTGACAAGAATTCGAACAAACTTGTAGTCATTGCGCTTGCTGTAACGTGCGCAACAGTTGTGGGCGGTATGTTTTATCAGTCTCATCAGACGCAAAAGAGAATGGATGAACTGGCGCAAACCGTACAGTCAGCCACCTCGCCCGAGCGCTTGCAGGCGTCGATCGAGACCACCCTGGCGGATATCCGTACCCGTGAAGCCGATCAGGCGCGCCAGCAGATGTTTGAGGGCTATCAGGCGGCGTCGGACAGCCTGGAAGGGCGCAAGGCAGGCCAGCACATCTATGGCAGCACCAAGGCCCGTTTTACGCTGGTGGAATTCGCTGATACCCAGTGCGGATATTGCAAGCGCTTTCATGAGACGCCCAAGCAGATCGTGGACGCCTCGGGTGGAGCGGTGAACTGGGAATACAAGAACATGCCTATCCTCTCATCCACTTCGCAGGTGCAGGCCCATGCCCTGGAATGTGTCTCCGAGGTAAAGGGCAATCAGGCGTTCTGGGTCATGCTGGATCAGCTCTACAAGCAGCCCGGGCAGGAGGTAGACCTCAATGGCCTGGCGACTCGGCTGGGCGCCAATTCTGGCGCCTTCAAGCAGTGCATGACCGAGCGCCGGCACATGGACAAGCTCCAGCAGTCGGTGGCACTGGCCAAGAGCAACGGCGCCAATGGCACGCCTGCCACCTTTGTCGTGGATAACAAGACCGGGCAGCGCATCCTGTTGGGTGGGGCACAGCCCATGGAAGCCTTCCTGTCGGTGATGCGTCGTCTGCAGATGCAGGACGAGGAGGGGGGCAAGGATCCAAACGCGACGGGTGCAGTTCAGCCTGTGCCATCGGCCGGGTCAGCTGGCTGATTCTTGGGGGGCAGCCTAGCGGTGAGCCGACCTTAGCCGTCGGCTTCGCCTGCAACATGCCAGCGACACATTCTGTGGGTATTCACCAAGTCCAGAAGTCTCCGACTGGGTACGATCCAGTGTCGGAAGAATGTCTGCTTCTGTTCATGTTTATGGACAAAGAACCGGCCCTGTAGAGCATCACAGTGCAAACAGCCATTGGCCAGATAAGATGCCTTGGCCTTGGCGCTATAACGAACACGGATAGGCCCGATCTGCACTGCGGCAGGATGTCGATAAAGCAGCTCGAGCAAAAGATCTTCCTGTCCAGCCAGCTCCTCAAGGCTGACTATGCATGGCCTTGCGTTGTCTGAACGAGGTACAAGCTGAAAGTAGCTGACCACGCCCGTCCATTTGCCGCAGCGCCAGCATTGGTCTCGCCTTCCAAAGACTTCGACATTGACCTCGGCACCTGGTCTTAGAAGGCCATACCAAAATCTTTTCGTAAACGCAGCCTCAATGACCTGCTCAATGGGCAGCTGCTCTTCCCAGTCCTCTCTCCGGCTACGTCTGCGCTGGCCATATCGCGTGGATTGATCGTGCGCCAGCAAGGCCAAGAAATTACCATCCGCCAGCTCGTCCACGCATACAGCCGGAAACGCTTTCGAAATGGGAAAGTTTGCCTGATGCATCAGCCACAGGCCACGTACATCGGACTCAAGATAGCGCTGTTGTCGGTACAGGCACGTCTCGTCAACTTGGGAAGACCACTGCACCTCTACAGCCACCCTTCGTGTACCTTTTGTTGCCAGTACATCAGCGACCCAAGGTTCTCCGCTGGGCGTCTCGCCATCTACTTCTGTAGCAGCAGTCCATCCATGTTTTCGGATGAGCTTAACAACAAGCGCCTTGAGCCGCAGGTGTTGCTCGGATTCGGGAGCTGAGGTGCAGTCGCCCTGTTTCTTGTGCGCAAAGAACTGAGTGCCACGTCTGGATGTTTTAAGTATGGCGTCAGCACCGCAACAGGGCATGACCAGCCTGGCCGCCTTGGTTGTGGCTTTTAGCATCGCCCACTCTACTGGGCTCAGATCGAACGCCTGTATGCTTTCGCCCGACTGATTGAGAGCTCTGAGTGGCATGATTAGAGATTGATTAATTGGACATGATGCTTATTCTGCTCCCCTGATCACGACATATGTCCCTGCGATCAGGCCCAGTAGGCCACCCGTGAGTCCAGCATTCTGCCAGGTCGCCAGAGAGCCTTCGACAGGATAGACATTGGAGACCACCAGGCCGATAAGGCCGAGCGCTGTAGCAAGCACAGCCGCAAAGCCGAGTACGAAACGGATATTGCCTGCAACCTCGGCCCGACGTTCAAGCTCAAGACAGCGAGCCACCTCCTCAGCTGTAGCTGCATCAGCCGCCCACTTGGCGCGAAGCGCCTTAAGCTCCCGGTTCATGATGGCTCCCCTAAGCCTGAAGTCTACCAATCGTATAGTGGAAGATCGGGGTGAACTACACCTGCCGGCTCCAGCATAACCCACATGGGAAAATTGCGATCCTGAAGCCAGTGCCTAAGATCAATTAGGCAACGAGGGATTTCTTTCTCAAGGTCAACATCCCCAAGCTCCAGAATCATGCCCGATTGATAGGTTGCACATAGGCACCAAGGGTTATCATCACCCTCGCTCAAGAGACGGCTGGCTGTGACATCATCCAGATGATGATTTGAGATGACAGGCATGGAAATGATATCCAGCGAACGGTCAGTAGTGCTCATTTGTACTCCTTTAGGTCTTAACATCCTTGATGTCGAGGATGTATAGGATGCGCATCTCTGATTAGCGCACCTTCTTTTTTCCCACGACTTTTCCATTATGCAAGTGCCAGCAAACAAATAATGGTAATAGGCCATCATTTGCAGACATTGTCTTTGCCTCCTGTCGCTATTCCGCCATGGGGCGCACAGCTCGATTCAGGTTGCGGCTTAAGCAAACAGATCCAGCTGGCCATG
>NZ_DEYV01000045.1:0-13430 GCF_002364655.1 Pseudomonas sp. UBA3149 | reverse complement strand
CGTAAAATTCGTCGCACAGGAAGGCCTCGGCGCGAAAGGCGACATCCTTCTCGGTCCATGTGGGCAGGTTCGGGATATCGGGTAGCGGATAGCGCGCGCCCTGCTCGTAGATCTCCAGATAGGTCCGCAACGCCATAAACGGCTCGTGATAGCCATAGCGGCCCCACAACATGTCGATTGCCACGATCTGGCGCATGGAAAGAACTGTGAAGCGTGGTTTGATACCCAGCTGGCGCGCGCTTTCCTCTTCCTGAATTTGGATGGTTAGGATCAGGCGCAGGAGCTCAAGCGTATACGCAGGGCTGTAGGCATTGGGACTGATCTTGATGCGGCCTGTACGCTCGTCTACCTGCCGGCTCAGCCAGCAACGGGCAGAGGGATCAAAGTGGCGGGCTTTCATGTAGCCGCGTAGGTTATATTTTCAGCCGAGGCGTCGCTGGTGACGTGCAGGCACGTCCAGCAGATTTATTACTAAAGTCTAGATTAAGACTGCATTGCAGATACATAAGTTTATAATCATGTTTAGCCATTAATATTGGGATTACATAGCTACGGAAAATATAATTCAGCTAGAGCATTCCTTGCGCTATTGTGATAGATATCAAGAAGCTTTTACTGGTAGTCTGTTAAGAGCTTCAAAGTAGTTCTCTCAATAAGGTATGAGCACAACGGAGAGTGTGATGCTTAAGGGTCGTAAGCTAATTGAGCTTTCATATGACGTGCAGGCAGGATTAGGTCGGATTGATGTTCCTGATTTTGACCGATTAAGAACAATGGGAATGGCGGCAACATTAGCAATACATCTGCGCGGTCTACAGGAAATCGATTTTGAAGTACTTAGAAAGGTCAGCGACCATTTCTTTTCCATACCATCCTATGCCCTAAGAGAAGTTGCAGAGGTGTTAGCTGAAATACAATACGTCGACCTTGTAAAAAAGGGCAACAGGATTATTTCAATAATACCTAATATTCCGCATTTCAAAAATGTCTACGAAGGAGTTGGGAGTTTCTTTGATTTCTCAGAATTAAATGAGCATGAGCAAGGAACTTTACTTATCTTATCCGAGTTGCAAAAAAAACCTGAGAATAGAGACCGTCTAATTTCTAGCATAGGAATAGAGCGTTCCTTAATGGAGCGCTGTGTAGATATTGGAGCCACAGGAAACTATTTTAAGGAGTTTAGAGCTCGTGGCCGGAGCATTATTGCAAGCCCGTTTTATTTTTCAGACAATTTAGACGAGTTAGCTGATCTAACTGCTAAAGTCGGCGCAGACGATATTGCCGTTGTTCTTGAAGTTATCAAGAACAATCAAGGATGGCCACTATCGCTAATTCAGCAAAGAGCTGAGCTCGGTGGTAAGAAACTAACACAACAGCAGATGCAGCTTCTTGTACATCTATGTTCAGAGGGGATTCTCAAGCCTCCATCTATCGAGTTTAAAAATTCTATAGAAACATTTATATTTACTCCGAGGCCAGGGGGAGCTCGTCTTGACGCTTCAAACCGTGAAATATATGAGCGAGCAATGGCCCTCGTCTCATGTGTACGGAAAGGACAGCTTTTAGCTGATCAATATCGCATCAAGATGCCTGTAAGGATACTTGAAGTATTGAGAGATCAAGGCTATATAGGCTCAAATTCCGAGGCTGTAAATCAATATAAAAATTTAGTTTTCCTTAGGGTAGGGCATCTTAAACATATTGCTGGTGATAGATATCAGTTCCATTTGACGCCGGAAGATGAAAATAAAGCAGCACTTGACCTTGCAATCAATCTCCTTCGGAGCGGTGAGCTCGCGAGTTTAGATGTCAACCAAGATGCTCGTCTCGCACTATCGAAAGACGAGAGGTATATTCAGTCAATAATTTCTGCAGCAGAGCTAAAAGGACGTAGCCAAGTTGCTCTCCTTGGCGAATCTGCAGATCAATTCGAACAATTAATATTTGCGTACGAATGACATGGCAAAGCTGGACAAAGATTTATATCAAAAAGAAATGGCCATAAGGTTTTGCCTTGTAAACGATATGGCTCCATTCCCTGAAGTCGAAATACAAAACTTTAGAGAACTTTCAACAACAAGTACTATAATAACAGATATCGATGTCCTAGGAGTAAAAATTGACTCTACCGGAAGGCCTAGACGAGTTTTATTTGACTGTAAAACGTTAGGTAAGACCAGCCCTATAAATCGCGCTTTTTGGGCAGGAGGCTTAATGAACTTTTCAGGTGGCGACGAGGCCTTTATTATCCTTCGTAAAAAGGCGTCTGAGGCGCACCGACTTTCAGCAAAGCAGATTAAAGTACACTTGTTTGATGAGGCGCAATTTCTTAATTACGCAGTTTCATGTTCTGTCGATTATAGTCTTGACTATTGTTATTCAACTTCGATAGGCAACTGGACAAAGCTCTTCGAGTCGACTACTCATGAGCCTGGTCTTGCAAAGTACTCTGCATTTATCCACAATGAAATTCCAATTGAGAGAGATGCTGTTAAAGCACTTCGAAAGTTTCTATCAGCATTAGCTAAAATTAAAGGAGAGCTTGATCCCGCTAAGAATAAGCATAACTGCCTCTTCCTATACTCATTATCTCTTTTCGCTTTCCTAATGGCACAGATCGTACACGACTTAAGAAACATCGTAGAGTTCGATGCAGAAGAAAAGCAATTTGAGGAGATTCTTAAGTTTTATATATGGGGAGGACGAGACAGTTACCTATTGAGAAGCAGGCTAACCGAGCTTTTTTCAGCACAAAGAGATGGCGCTACTCATCAGGATCTTGAACTAAAAGATTGGTCTGGATTTATGGAGCTTACTCGGCGCCTTTTAAATTCGCCGATGGACATACAGAAATGCATGCTTCCTTTAAGAGAGTTTGCGTTAATGAAGGTTTCTGATAAGGATGAGCAAAAAAATGAGTACGTTTCAAAAAAAATTCAATCCAATAAGAGGCTCCGGCAATTCTGCATAAGCCTCTCTCGATATCTTTCGGACTCCTTGAAGCTTCCTAGGGAGTTTTCAACTCAACTCGAAGATGACTTTAATAACCTTCGATTTACGCAATGATATGATCGCCTCCGCGGCATGTTTGTTATTTAGGCCGCGTGAGGATACTTTTAGGGTTATACTTAATCTCTCATTAAGTAGATCTAAGTCAGCTTATTGAGGTGGATCAGCATAGTAAGCGTAACGCTGAAGATCTTGCTACGAATGTGCATTATAATAAAATAACAGCTTTGTTTGTTCTTCTCGTTAAGTAGCCGATCAGGCTAATAAATATGGCTACGAAAAAGCAGCTATTTTCAGTAAATCAGGATGTATATGCTGTATATCTAATCTACTTGCGCTTGTTCAAATCCCGCAGTCCAAACCAGAGCACAGCCTGTGCCGACAGGCCAAGGGTAAGGATAAACAACGCAACGGTCATGACCTTCCAGTAGCCGATGGTGTAGCCAAAGCAGGCTACTGCAACGGCCAGTATTTCTATCAAGAGGGGAATGCGTCTGAGCCAGCGGGTCTCGTGCTGTACCTGGGCGTCGAGCCGTTCGAAGTATAAGAGCAAAAAATTGACTGTCATCATCTATTTGACATAATAAGTTACAAATTATTATGTATTGCCATTTTGTTAAATAAAATTCTTGAATTTCTTCAATAAGTCATAGATATGCTCAAAAAATAGGCTTAAATTCGGTTATAAAGCCTTTCTATGATAGGCTATGTTCATGCCTTGAACTGTCATGAGACCTTCGGCAATGATGCTGGCAACTCACCATGCAAAGGAGCTCGTGATGCCTTCAACAGCACTTAAAGTCGAAACGTCGACCTTGTCGACGATCCGTCAAAGCTTGGCTAAAGGCCAAAGTACCAACCCGGCGATTCAGCGCTTGCGTTCCCGTGTATTGACGGAGTCAGATGTCGGCCAGGTTATTACCAGCTACGACCGTATGCACCACCGTCATAACCGCTCGTGAGTCTCAGCATGGACGCCGCTAAGTTTTCGTCGTTTCTGGTAAAGGTAGCATCGCGTTGCAACTTGGATTGTGATTATTGCTATGTCTACCATCACGCGGACCAGAGTTGGCGCTCCATGCCCAAATTTCTCTCTACCGAGTACAGGGAGGCGTTTGTTGACCGGCTCGCAGAGTACACTCAGCAGAGTGACCTCAAACACTGTGCGGTGATTTTGCATGGCGGAGAGCCCCTATTGGCTGGGGCTCGAGTATTGGCTGATTTCGCCGTTTTGCTTCGCAAAACCTGTAGCATTCCAGTCGACGTAAGCCTCCAGACCAATGGGTTGTTATTGACGGAGCAAGCTTTAGATATCTTGGCCGCGGCGAACATTGGCGTCTCGCTAAGTCTTGATGGGCCGCGTATAGCCAATGACAAGCACCGGTTGACACGCAAAGGGCGGTCAAGCTTCGAAGTCACTGAACAGGCATTAGTACGTCTGCAGCGATACCCTTCGATCTTTGCTGGTGTCATTGCGGTGGTGGATGCATCGACCAGTGCTACAGAGCTTTTCGAATACTTCAATCAATTCACCATTCCACGCTTGGATTTCCTGCTGCCTGACGCTCATTGGCTTCGTCCTCCTCCAGGGCGCAACCAAGATCCTGGTCTCTACGAGCAGTGGCTGGTTAATGCATTTGATGTGTGGTTTGACCAGTATGCCCACATTCCTCTGCGTACGTTCGAAGCGCTGTTAGATGTATGCGCCGGCTTGCCATCCAGTACTGACGCATTCGGCTTTGGCGACGTTAGTTTGTTGTCGATCGAAACAGACGGCAGTTATCATGACCTTGATGTGCTAAAGGTTACCCAAGACGGCGCTACTCGCTTGGCAGGCACTGTCCTCGATACTCCCATATCAAAAGTGGCTGAGTCAGACGCAATCGCACAGCACCGGCGATACCTGCGCAAGGAAGGGCTGTCGCAGACCTGTCAGGACTGTAAGATCGTGGACATCTGTGGCGGCGGATCGCTGCCTCACCGTTTCGCTGACAACGGATTCGAAAATCCTACCGTATATTGCAGCGAGATGAAGCGCTTGGTTGCCCATATCGGTCAGCGCTTGAATGAACACTTGATGGCGGCAGCTGAAAATAATATCGCTAACCTCCCCGAGTTTTTTGATCTCGCTGAGTTTGAAGTGGCGGAAACCTCAGGACAACATCTGGACGCGCTTTGCGAAAGCGCCAAGCTAGACGCAGTGCACTGCTTGCGCGAGGCGCTTCAACTGTTCTGCAATGATCCACGGGCAATCCAGTTGCTTTCGATGACCGAGCCGCAATTCGAGCGCGCCGCTGTGCTTCCAGGATCAATCGCGTGGTCGAATGCCGCAATTGCGCAAAACCGCGGGCATGCTCTTTTAGCTGTAGATGGGCAGTCGATTTTAGTTAACGCCGATTACTTAGATCAGATACTCTCGATCGTCAAACAACCGGCCCGTAATATCAGCCTGGATTTAGGACGTGAAGACCATTGGCTCAGAGCGCCTTTCGGAAAGGCCATTTATTTCGAGAATGCAGAGCTCACCCGGATCGGCCAAGATCTCGTACAACGTGCAATGGAGATCGTATATTCATGGCGCCCTGCCTTAGCTGCGGAGATACTAAAGGCTTGTAGCGCTGTTCAATTTGTTCGTGACCCCTCAGCTGATCCGCATAAAATCGTTTCTTTTAGCGATAATTCTGTGCCGGGTGCGCTCTATGTCTCGATAACTCAAGGTGAAAGGTTGATCGATCCTTATGATCTCGCCGACTCGCTGATCCATGAGCATCGGCATCAGAAGCTATATTTACTCGAGCGATCCGCACCTACAGTAGAGCGTACCAATGCTCAAGTCGTCTCACCGTGGCGGGAGGATTTGCGCCCTCCGTCCGGCTTATTGCACGCCGTGTTCGTTTTTGTAGAGCTCAGGCGCTTCTGGCTACATGTGCGTGATCATGGGCCAGTAGAGTTTAATTCCCGAGCAGTGAATCAGCTTGCTGATACTGATCAACACTTAAGCCAAGCTTTTGTCACGCTCCAAGACTGCCCACTAACAGAAATAGGGCAACACTTGGTAGACATCTTGAAATGTGCAGCGATTGAGGGAAGTTCACAGCATGAGTTCGACTTTAGCCATCCCGCTGTCTAGCCTCTCAGCTGATCCACATATACGTCATGCGCAACTAAGAGAGTACTTCTGCGACAAGGACGCCATAGCAGTTAATGTCGGGGCGCAATGGATCTTGAGTCTGCAATGGTCGGACGACCCAGACCGATATGTAGACCCACGGCTTAATGAAGGTCTGGCTTGGTGGGGCGGTGGTTTGAAGTGTAAAGAGATGGCAGGTGCCCGTAAACGCAGGGGTAAAGTACTTCTTTCTCTCAACGACACATGGACGCTGGAAAGCTGGAGTGAATGGCTTGCCAAGCAAACAGAGTCGCGAGACATCATAGTGCTCCATGTGGATGATCATAAGGATCTAGGTTCTCCGCGAGTATTCCTTCAAGAAGATGGCTGGATCGATCCTATTCAAGGCAGTGCAGTTAATCTGGCTCAGCCTGACTCGGTGACAAGTGCGATCCACAGCGGCGCATTCGGCATGGGCAGTTTCCTAACCCCCTTTTTGCATCATTATCCTGATACCGAAGTTCGCCATCTCTGCCAAGGGCCAAAGTGCACGAAAACCATTGATGCGTTGATCAGGCTTGAGGTTGTATCAGATTGCTTGCTTGACCCGAGTGCGTTACGGCCCTCAGTTAGGCTGGAAATCGATAAGAATGGCGTAGGCAAAGGCCGTTACCGTTTCACCGATAACCTAGAAACTTGGCTTGAGGGCGTGACCGATAGTAATGCTGCCATCTTGCTGCATATCGACATGGATTACTTCTGTAATCGATACGACGGAGACAGTGATCATGTTGAACTACCTGGCCCTTTGAACAGCTCGTTGCCCAACATTTTAATCCGAATTGATGAATTAACAGGAGCTCTGCGTCGCTCTAGGCTGACGCACCGACTTGCTGACATTGTCATTGCTTTTTCACCTGGATTTTTTCCAGCAGAGTTCTGGGCTGACAGTTGCGATCGCCTGCTTGCCGGTCTAGGAGAGGCTCCATGGTGCGATCAGTAAAGCAATCTAACCATAGGGCTGCGCCTCGCAAGACTCCAAAACCGCCAACAGTAATGGCTAAGTCAAAACTTGGCCCAGTTGCCTTGGAGAGCGTTGAATTCGTTCGAACACCAGGGACACGGGCGCGAGGATATGGCCCAGATGGGGAAGCATGGATTATCCTGGCAGAGGGTAAGCGCGCGGGAACTGCGTATATCAACATCGTCGAGGATACTGTCCGCGGGAAGCACGCTTCGTTTCATGTATTCCTAAACAGGCCTAGTCAGGGGCGGCAGATCGGTCGCGCCGCTTATCGTCTTTGCTGCTTGCAAAGTCAGCATAATGTTATTTACGCGCACATGCGCAAATCAAATATAGCTTCCCGCAAAGCAGCGGAGCACGCGGGTTTCGTAGAGGCTTCCTCCGCACATGATGCCCAGTTAGTAATGGTCTGGCACAGGCCAACTTCAGTAACTGAACTTTCCCAAGTCTTAACACAGAATTGACATACCGCAGTTACTTTAAATGAGTCTAAAAGATTTGAAGCAATTCTGTATGAGTCTAAAAATAGTCTTAAAGCAGGCATCGGCCGACGCGCTAATACCTGAGCGAAGCGTCATCGACTTGGTCGAATGTGGGGACCGCATTGTAGTAATGCTACGAGGCCATCTCGACGAACATAATTGCCGCAGAGTAAAGCGCAGGAAATTTGACATGACGAACTTAGGAGCACAGCACTCTAGTAACCAATGAGAAGGTTCCTAGCGGATAGCCTAGATATTGATCTTCTGTGCATAGACTATATCCCAGCCTAGCCGGTTAATACCTTATAGGCCGGCCGAGACGGTACACTCGAAACACTGAGCCCATCATGTGAGGCGCTCCCGATGGAAGACTGCTATTGAAAGAATGGACGCAAATCAGAGGCAGGCCGTAGCTTGGCATTGAGTTCGCGTATTACGAGGCCAGCAAGCTGACGTGCCTTTAGCATCAACGCCTCGCTCATAGCATCGTAATCTGCTGCAGGACCCTCAAACGACACAGCCCAGGTTCCTTGGTCAATTTTTCAAGTGGCCAAAATTCGGCCGTCCAGGAACTTAATCTTATGTTAGAACATGACGTGCGGGTCCGTATGACCCTCTTGGGAGACCATACAGTAAAACTCATCAGTTTTGCGCGAGATACCCCGTACTTCTAGTGCGGGGAGGGATAGCGCGGCGCGCAAAACGTGCCCTTTTATCGCTTCCTGCTGATGACCAATTTCTATCTCACATCAAGTTTTGTATGTTGTAAGGCATGACTAAACGCGCCTACAAATACCGGTTCTACCCAACGCCTGAACAGGCAGAGCTGCTTGCAAAGACGTTTGGCTGCGTGCGTTTGGTCTATAACACAGTGCTTCGCTGGCGTACCGATGCGTTCCATAAGGAACAGCAGAAAATCGGCTATGCCGCTGCTAGTGCCTACCTGACCGCACTCAAGAAGCAGCCGGAACTGGCGTTCCTGAATGAGGTTTCCTGCGTCCCTCTTCAACAATCCCTGCGCCACCAGCAGACTGCGTTCAAGAACTTTTTTGAAGGACGGGCCAGGTACCCTACCTTCAAGAAGAAGCGAAACCATCAATCAGCTGAATTCACCGCCTCGGCGTTCAACTACCGGGACGGCGAGCTGTTTCTGGCGAAAAGCAGCGAGCCGCTGAATATCCGCTGGAGTCGTGCCCTGCCGTCTGCCCCTTCTACCGTGACGGTTTCAAGGGATGCAGCTGGGCGCTATTTCGTCTCGTGCCTGTGTGAATTCGAACCTCAAGCCTTGCCCGTCACGCCGAAAATCATCGGCATCGACATGGGGTTGAAAGACCTGTTTGTACCCTCCGAAGGCGAGCCGGTTGCCAATGCTCGCCATACCGCTAAATATGCCTCCCGGCTGGCATTGGCACAACGCCGGCTGAGCCGTAAGGAGTTTGGCTCTGCCAATCGTGCCAGGGCCCGCCAGAAGGTTGCGAGGATTCACGCCAAGATCTCCGATTGCCGACTCGACGGCTTGCACAAGCTGTCACGCAGACTGATTAACGAAAACCAAGTGGTCTGTGTCGAAAATCTTGCTGTAAAAAACATGATCAGAAATCCCAGGCTAAGCAAAGCTATCGCTGACGCGGGCTGGGGTGAACTGGTCCGCCAGCTGCAATACAAGGGCGCCTGGGCAGGCAGGCAAGTGGTCGCCATAGACCGCTGGTTTCCCAGCTCAAAGCGTTGTTCTGGCTGTGGGTTTGTAATGGACTCGATGCCGCTTAGTGTCCGCTTGTGGGTTTGCCCTGAATGCAAGGCAGAACATGACCGCGACGTGAATGCTGCACTTAATATCAAAGCGGCCGGGCTGGCCGTGTTAGCCCCTGGAGCGAATGTAAGCGGCAGAGGTCAAGTACCTGTGTCCTGTTCGCAGTGAATTGGGAATCCCCGTCCTTCAGGGCGGGGAGCAGTCAACATTTGCTGGCATTTTGTGTTGTTGCCGACGGACAGGATGGTGCGGCCGCCAATTACGGAGACCAGATAGTCGTTGCTCAGACTGGGCGTGGCCAGCCAGACCTTGACGGCGATGCCCTGGGCCTTGGCGTAGGCGCGGATCTGCGAGACCTGTGAGCGGTTGAAGGCCTTGATCACGGGGTTCTCGACCAGCGTGTCGCTGTGGCAGACGTGCAGGGTCGGGAGGGTGGCGCCAGCCTCCTTGAGCCGGATCAACGCGGTCAGGGTAAGGTTCAGCGTGACGCTGGAGTCCTTGCCGCCACTCCATGCCACGACTGGATGCCAGCCCTGCTCGATCAGCACGGTGATGGCCTGCACAGCCCCTTCGATCTTCTGCTCCAGTGAGCGCTCGGGCAGCTGGATTGCTACCTCAATTTGAGGGAAGGCAAAGGCGTCTTGTTGTGTAGGTTGGAAGGCAGTCATCGTGGGCTCCTGGCCGTGTCCGATAACTCCACCTTGCCCTACAAATCCGCTGATGCAAGTCCACTCAGGCCAAGAAATATGGCTACGAAAAAGCAGCTATTTTCGCGGATTGAGAATGTATAAGGTGTACATCTGGATTTATTGGCGCTTATTTAAATCCCACAGTCCAAACCAGAGTACAGCCTGTGCCGACAGGCCAATGGTGAGAATGAAAAGCGCAACGGTCATGATCTTCCAGTAGCCCACGGCGTAGCCAAAGCAGGCTACTGCAGCGGCCAGTATTCCAATCAAGAGAGGAATACGTCTGAGCCAGCGGGTTTCGTGCTGTACCTGGGCGTCAAGCATGGCGATCAACTCTTCCCTGTCCTTGTGCATGATGTTTCCTTGATTTCCTTGAAGCGTAGCGATGCGGATGTGTCTGTGTGCAGGATAGACACCGAAACGTTAGTGCCGTTGCCGCGTGAGTAGCCACTTGCATCACAGGATTTGGATGTTAGGTTCGATTGAGTCTGCAAAGTTGAGAGCAATCCATGCCTATCCAAGAATCGTGTGAGTGCTGTGGTGACAACCTGAAAGCAGGGCAAACGGGCGAGTGCGACTTTTGCCATGATGAAGGGCTTTTGATCGATCTGTGCGGCGGCCTTGATACCCAGGCATACCAGATGGTCGAGGAGAAACGACGCAGAGGAGATGGTGCCCGCTTCAATCCTGTTACGATTAGAATGACGGCCCGCCTCGATAAAACCTATTCTGGAAAATTCCTTGTTTGCTTTGAGGGCGACAAGCTCCCTACACTGAGACTTGCTGGGTGTCCGCTGTTGGCCAAATGCGGAAGTCATTTATCGATGAATACTGTCTGAGCCCTAATCAAGATGAATATCCGCGAGGCTGTAGCCAAGGACCTAGAACGTATCGTTTGCTTGTTTGAACAGCTCGGGTATTCAACTGAGCCTAAGCAAGTAGCGCAGCAGCTGCATGAGCTACGTCAAAGAGCCGCTGGACAGGCGTTTGTAGCGGAGCAGCACAGTGACATTGTTGGTGTTGCGATAGTACACATAATGAACCCGTTACATGTAAAAGCCTCGTGGGCTCTACTTTCTGCTCTGGTTGTAGACGACAAACACAGGAGTTCGGGTCTTGGAGCACGCTTGCTGACCGCTGCAGAGGAGTTTGCAGCGCAGCAGGGCTGCTCGCAACTTGAGTTATCTAGCAACAGTGCCCGCAATCGAGCACATTTGTTCTATGAGCGAAACGGCTATCAAGAGAAGCGCCTACGTTTCGTTAAAGTGTTTCAAGAGTCCTTGGAAAGCTAATGCTGATCGTACATATGCCTTTTGAGCAAACCACATTTGATTGCTCATTAGGAGCAAAGCTGGAAATGGAAGGCGTAAGCCTTAATTGAAGAAGCTCAAACCTCCAAGGGCAGAGCTACAAAGTACTGGCTGTCGAGGTAGATCACTGATCAGGAAGGATTGACGATGGCCGTGATGTTCTATAACGAGGGTGAGCACCCTGCAGGATTCATTGGCTACAGGGTGGCGACCACGCTGGGTGAAGAATCCGAGTTTCGACAGTGCTACTTTGAGATGCGCAATGAGCCAGAAATTTTTGAACGTGTGAAGTGACTTTAAGCGACAAAGCGCCTAGTACTTGATTGTAGAACCAGAGCACATTGCAAAATGGATCAGGAATGGGTGAGTGACTTGCCTGCACGCATTCAGCTACGCCGTACCAAGGGCTGGCGCTTGCCGGAGGGTGCTGTACGTGTTGCCAGACCGGGCAAGTGGGGAAACCCCTTTAGTGTTGCCGAGCATGGTCGTGAACAGGCCATAGCGCTGTTTTCAGCGTATCTGGATCAGCAGCTGGCCATTGGGGCACTTGATATAACGGAGCTGCGTGGCAAGGCTCTGGCCTGTTGGTGTCGCCTGGACGAACCCTGCCATGCAGATATCCTGATCAAACGCTCCAATATCTGACACTCAAGCCCTTGCATCCCGCAATTCCCATGAGAGAGTGAAAGTGTCTTCCACTTTCAGGACTTTCCCATGAATACGAAGCAGCTTGTCATCATCTATGTGGCCGCCCTAAGCGTGACCTGGTGCCTGGGCCACATGCTGGGTATCTACGCCTCTATCAACCCTGTGGTCGTTCTCCTCATGGTCAGCCTGTTGCTGGCGCTGGGTTGGCTCGTCACGCAGCTGATCACGGAAAAGGAGCCTGCGACTCAAAGGGTCTCAGCTCGCCCTGCAACGGGTCAGCACAGGAGCGCCTCCCGCGCCAGCAGCTATGCCTCTCGCAGCTACGCCTCTCAATCAGGTAGCTCCTCAAACAGCAGCGGTGCCGATCTCACGACTCTCGCTACGCTGGCGATACTGAGCAATACCGATACGGGGCCTACTTGTACCGTAGGCGTTAGTGATTCAGGTAGTTCCTGTGGTGACAGTGGCAGTGGTGGCGACTGATCAGAGCGAGTCCTGCCAATCCTTCCATATGCCACGAGGACATCAGCGTGAGTGAATATTTTGAGTGGGAAGAAGCTGTCGTTGAGCAGGTCGCAACTGCACTGGATGCAAGCCATTCAGATGCGTCGGCTATCGTAGAGGCTCAGTTGTTCAGGTTGCAGCAGGCATGGAGCATGGGCATGGATGCAGAGCAGGCGGCGAGAATCGTCGTGGAGTCTAGCGCTGCGTAGGGATTAAGGAATCGAGCTGGACGTGCGCGGCCCGCTCGATTACAGCTAGGTGATTTGACGGTGCACCTTGGTGCACCTAAGATCCATTTCGAAGATCTGCATAACCTGTACTGCCCTGAAGAAGCCGGCATCCCATGCACGGCATGCACAGAGGACAAAACGATGAAAGCAGCGACTGTTCGTCTTAACGTTCTATCTGATTCAATCGGCTCTGAGTGGAGTGATATCGATGCCGCAGGCGAGGCCTATGCTTCCCTCCTCGAATCCAGATTGCAGCAGTCGGCAGGCGAGGCAGGATTCGCTACCGACGACATCTCTGTAACCTACCACTCCAGCCTTGCGGGCTATTCAACTGATTCTGTATGGGCTGAGCAGCTTGAAGCTGAGGAGCAGCTCCAGGACATCGTCCGCAGTACTCGAGAATCTGCCTGGGTAGAGTTCTGCGAATCCAACATCGCACTGTAATCACCTTCACCGGCCACAGCGCCGAGAATTCTTTCGCAAGAAGGCAGCACCATGTCCAAGAAAGCTGGAATTCACATAGGTCCCCAGCTGGACGCCGTTATTGGCGTCACCGGCGACAAGGCGGGCATCACGACGAGCAGGCGCGTCAACGTGATTGGCGACCGCTATGCAGAAATCCTGCGCCGTGAACGCATTGAAAAGCTGTTTAGCGATGCTGAGTGGAATGCTCTA
>NZ_DEYV01000029.1:0-33126 GCF_002364655.1 Pseudomonas sp. UBA3149 | reverse complement strand
ACAGCAGACCAGCGTTGCCACCCAGGAGCTTGCCCGCCTTGCCGTAGACCTCAACGGTCTGGTGCGTCGCTTCTCGCTGTAAGCCTGATACAACCGGTGCCATCACAATTGGCACCGGTTGTATTTGTCGCAGGCGCCCGCCCCGGCTACTCTCTTCTCTTCCTATTACGGCCAGCCGCCCTGCCCATGCGCTACCAACTTGTCATTTTCGACTTTGATGGCACTCTGGCCGACAGCTTTCCATTCTTTCTCGAGTCGCTCGATACGCTGGCTCAGGCACATCGCTTCAACCGGTACGCCCCAGCCGACTTTGATCGCATCCGCAGCTACGACACCCGTCAGCTGCTGCGTTACTTTGGTATTCCCTTGTGGAAAATTCCACGTGTCGCGCGCCACTTTCAACACCTGATGGCGCACGACGGCCATACCATACAGCCCTTCGAAGGCGTACCGGCCATGCTGGAGGCCCTGCATCAGGCCGGAATACAGTTGGCGCTGGTCACGTCCAATTCACTTGAAAATGTCGAGTGCATTCTTGGTCCGTCGGCTCGCTATCTGGACCGTGTCGAGTGTAACGCGCCCCTGCTCGGTAAAAGCTCACGCCTTAAACAGGTAGTCGCCCGTTGTAATGTCTCGCCCGATGCCACGATCTGCATTGGGGATGAACTGCGGGATATTCAGGCGGCGCGCAAGGCAGGTATTGCCTGCGGTGCGGTCAGCTGGGGGTATGCCAGCCCAGAGGCGTTACGCAGAGCCGGGCCCGACTATCTTTTCGAACGCCTCGACGCTATCACTTACACCCTTGTTTCTCACCCTACAACGGAGCTTGCATGAAGCGCTTGCCCCTCTGCGTTTTCGGCCTTATCTGGACACTGGGCCATGCCCATGCTGCTGATCTCAACGTGACCTTTACCGATATCGAGGAGGCCAAAGGTGAATTGCTGGTAGCCGTATTCGCTTCGGCCGACGCATGGGATAACGACAAACCGTTGGAGGCATCCGCCCATATCCCAGTTACAGGAACCACGGTGCAGCATATCTTCAAGAACCTGAAGCCCGGCACCTATGCGGTATCGGTCATTCGAGATGCCAACGGCAATCAGAAGCTCGATACGAACTTTATCGGGATGCCGACTGAGCAGTATGGCTACAGCCAGAACCCTCCACTGAAGATGCGTAAGGCCACGTTTGAGGAAACACGCTTCGAGCTCAACGACCCTATTCAGGCCATTACTATCAAGCTTCGCTGACCAACAAAACTGCTCAAAAAACGATCAATCCTCTGAAGGCCTTGTATGTCGTGGCTTCCAGGCAATCATGAACACTGTATCCACAAGCGAAACCACAGTAATAGTGAGTAGAAAAATCGATCTTGAATTGATTGATCAATAAATGAGCAACTGTCTGGACCCTGCATGGCATAAGGCTTGGCGGCATTAACGAACATGCTGTCCACAGCCAGACGCACAGTAATTGTGGGAAAGCGGTTAGGTGTGGCTTGAGCGGGCGAGCCCTTCAGACGGGCTCTGCCTGAATAAAAGGCTAAACCGTCTTATAATTTGCTTGTAATGGCTTAATAATGGCCTTTGTGGATGACAGAGTTTTGTCATCCAAGTCATTGACAGATGAGTTAACCAACCCTCAGCAACAGCTTATCCACAGCTCTTCCCATGGTTCATTCACCTTTTCAGGGCATTTTTAGCTTTTTATCGGGTGGATAACTTAGCAACGCGCACTATCCTCACACGAGGCTGAAATAGAGGTCCTATTAGCTTTGTCAACACTGATCAACAATACAGTGGTTGCCTCTATCCCTTTAAGATCAAGGCTTACAGCCTCTTCCAAACATATTACTCACAAACTTATCCACAAGTTGTTGTGATTACAGGAAAAGCCGCACCTGTTGTTTTGATCAAAAAGTGATCACCTTAGCTAAAGCCGCATGGTTACTAGGGTCGAATAATTATCCAACAGATTATCCACAGGCTCGTGCACACAATTTGTGGGCTTGAAGGGATAAAAAGACAGGCACCCAAAAGCCTCCAGCAAGCCGGAAGCCGACATGAGATATGAAAGTCGTCCTACCGAACGACGCCTTCCTCACGCAGGACCTTGAAAATGGCTTCTGCGCCCGCCTGCGGGGTGACATCTCTCAGGATCTGACCGCCATCTCCTGTTGCCTTGGCCGTGGCGGCGCGAAAACGATCGGCAGCCGTCTTGGCCTTGATGACTTTCAGCCGCTTCGGCCGTGGACGAGCCGGCTGCAAGACGGCCTCTTGCCACAGGAGGTCATCGACGATATCCACGTCTTCAACCTTGATCTCTCCACGCCTTGCGGGCCCAAAGGCGCTTTGACGGGCGGCTGGCGCTGCGTTGTCCACACTGGCGACAAAAGGCAGGCGTACCCTTAGCCGTCGCCTTTGTCCGCGCGGCAGGGCTTGCAGTACCTGGGCATGTCCGGCGTCTACCGATTCAACGTCTGCCAGCCCAACTACCAGGGGCCAACCCAGCGATTCGGCCAGAAGATAGGGCAGCATGCCCGACCCTTCCCCGGTCTCGGCTTGAGTGCCGGTCAATACAACCTGGACCTGAGCCTCCCGAAGGTATTCCACCAGCACCGGTAGAGCATCGGCGCCCTTGGGCTGCTCCAGGACATGCAGGGCAGGCAATCCCATACCCAGGTAGGCGCGCAGCGACTCCTCGTAGGGATTACCGGCATGCAGTACCGTGAGTCGATCACCCGCCAGATGCAGCCCCAGCTCGACCGCTCGGGCATCCTGCTCTGCGCGGCGGGCGCGGGCCGACATGGGATGCGCCCCCACCGATACCAGCGTAATCACGTTCAATTGGCCGTCGGACATACCGTTTACCTCCTTCAAGACTCACGTTGCGTTGCTGAAGCGGTAGTCCTGCGGACGACCGCTTCAGGCCGCTTCCCTCTGCTCACCGCGGCGGTAGGCCTCGACCAGATCGATCAAGGCTTCCAGCACGGCGTTCGAATCTGCAATGACTGACAGGTCTGCCCGCTTGATCATGTCGCACCCCGGATTGAGGTTAATGGCAATGACCTTGTCGCAGGCACCTATGCCCTGTAAGTGCTGTACCGCGCCGGAAATCCCGACGGCCAGGTAGACCCGTGCCGTTACCCAGGTCCCCGTAGCGCCTACCTGCCGGTGACGTGGCATATGCCCGTCGTCTACCGCCACCCGCGAAGCCCCTTCTGTTGCCCCAAGCGCCCGGGCTGCCCGATGGAAGAGATCCCAGTCCTGAACGCCATTGCCACCGGACAGGATGAATTCCGCCTCGGCCATGGGAACAAGCGCCGGATCGACGGCCACGGCTCCCATGTCCTCGATACGCACAAGCGCTCGCAACTGATTGCCGTCAGCCAGCGTGACCGTACGTGCCTCATGTCGTGTTTCACTGACCGGCTCCGCACACTCGGCGCGGGCCAACACTACCCTGGGGACAGGACGCGTCAGATCTTCGCTGCCTGCGCCGGCACGGCCGGTACATAGTCCATCCTTTATCTGCCAGACACGTGTGGCAGGCCGCTCATGTAGCGTAGCAGCGAAACGACGACCCAACTCGCCACCACCGGTACGGCTGTCCGGCAACAACCAGTGACGTGGCAAGAACTGGCTTTCTACTGCACGCAGCGCCAGCACGCGCTGTTCAGGCGAGTATCCCGTGTATTCATGACCGCTCAATTGCAATAGCCGGTCAACACCTGCCTTATCGAGGCCAGACTCCTTGTGCTCACCAAAGACAATGGCCAACACCACCCCTGTTGAGCCTGCCAGCTGTCGCGCCAGACCGAGCAGATCGCGGTCGTGGCTGGAAAGCCGTCCCCCTACCAGATCGGGCACTACGGCAATAATGAAGGCGGGCTCTTCGACCCGATGCAACGGCAGTAGCACCTCCTGGGCCTCACCCAGCCGACGAACACCGTTGCCCTGCTGAGCGCCACTGCGATCGATACGGCGCAAGCCGCTAGGCCCCTTGAAGCCCAGAGCTGCGTGGGGATTCTTACGAATGATGCCGTTGGGGCCCATCCAGCGAGGCTGCTCATCGCGCGTACTCGCCTGCATCAAGGCGTGCAGGGGATGAAGCCGGTTACGGGCGATCCATTCGGCATGCGGATCACGGCGGATGATGTCAGTCATGCCCTGCTCCTTTGAAAAACGTCCGTGCCTGAGTGGGTATCGCGGCGCTCATGGCCAATCGGGTAATACAGGATGCGTTCATCAGGAGATCTCCACCGCTTCACGCCTGGGCGTGATTGGTTGCTTTACCGGCACGGCGGGTGCCTCGATTACAACTTCGGCGACCAGCTCGGCAATGTCCTTTACCTCCGGACGGGGCGCGACTACCCCCTCCAGCATGGCGGTACATTGAGGGCATCCCACAGCGACAACCTCCGCTCCAGTCGTCTTGATATCGGCCATGCGCATGTCGGGAATCCGCTGCGTGCCGGGAATATCGGTAATCGGCGCGCCACCTCCACCGCCACAGCAGCGAGCCCGGAAGCCGGAGCGCTCCATTTCCTTGACCTCAATCCCGATGGCCTTGAGTACCTTGCGGGGCGCCTCGTACTCTCCGTTGTATCGACCCAGATAGCAGGGGTCGTGATAGGTCACGCTGCCCCCCTTGTGCTGCCCGAGATGAAGCGCCTGAGCGTCCAGCAGCTCTGCCAGAAAGGTGCTGTGATGCAGGACCGTATAAGCCCCGCCCAGCGCGCCGTATTCGTTTCTCAGCACGTGAAAGCTGTGCGGGTCGCATGTCACGATCCGGTTGAAGCGGTACCGCGATAGCGTGGCGATATTGCGCCTGGCCAATTGCTGAAAGGTCGCCTCGTCCCCCAGGCGTCGCGCCACGTCACCGCTGTCGCGCTCCTCCAGCCCCAGCACGGCGAAATCAACCTTGGCAGCCTTGAGAATCTTGACGAAAGCTCTGAGAGTCCGCTGGTTGCGCATGTCGAACGCACCATCACCCACCCAGAACAACACATCGACGCGCTGTTGGTTGGCGATCAACGGCAAATCAAGGTCCGCAGCCCAGTTCATCCGGTTGACCGGGTTGAAGCCGTTGGGGTTATCCGTGGCAATCAGATTATCGAGCACCTCAGCGCCCTTGTTGGGGGTTGCCCCTTTCTCCAGGGTCAGATGGCGACGCATATCAACGATGGCATCGACGTGCTCGATCATCATCGGGCACTCTTCCACACAGGCCCGACAGGTGGTGCAGGACCATAGCGTCTCGGCATCTACCAGCGCCTTGCCTTCAAATGAAACAATGGGCGAATGGGCATTGCCACCATGCTCACCAATTGGCTTCCCGGGATAAGGCGAGCCGAAATAACGCGCGTCGGTGCCACCCGCCATGCCGATAACCATGTCCTGGATCAGCTTTTTCGGGTTGAGCGGCTGGCCGGCCGCATAGGCGGGGCACATGGCCTCGCAGCGCCCGCACTGCACACAGGCGTCAAAGCCCAGCAGCTGATTCCACGTAAAGTCCTTGGGTTTCTCCACACCCAGCGGTGCAGCAGGGTCATTCAGGTCCAGGGCCTTCAAGCCACTGGATCGCGCCGCGCTGGCATTGAACGGCGTACGAAAGCGCTCGGGACGGCGGTGAAAAGCCAGATGCAAGGCACCGGCAAAGGCGTGCTTCATTGGGCCGCCCCAGGTCATGCCGAAGAATAGTTCCGACACGCCCCAAGCCACGCCTACGGCCAGCACGGCCGCCAGTATCCAGCCGCCAAAATTTTCCGGGAGTACGCCCGCTACGGGCAGCGTAGCAATGAAAAAGCTCGCGGAAAACATCAGTAGGCTTTTGGGCAAGCGCATCCATGGCCCTTTGGACAGGCGTGCCGGTGGGTTGCGGCGACGCTTGGCCACGAACAAGGCCCCCGTGAACATGCAAGCGGTGGCCGCCAATAGCGCCCAACCCAGAACACGGTTATGCAGGCCAAATCCATGAACCAGTACAGCCAGCACGGCGGCCAGAACGAAGCCGCCTGCGGTGGCCACATGGGTTCGCGACATATAGCGATCTCGCTCGACCACATGGTGCAAGTCCACCAGATAGCGCCGCGGCATGGCCAGCAGACCCCGAATCAGATCGACATGGGCGGGCCGGCCCTGCCGCCAGAGCCGGACGCGTCGAAAAGCACCGATCGCAGCCAGTGCCAGGGCCGTAAAGAGCAGAACGGGAATAAGGATATCTAACATACCGGAGCCTCGTAGGATGGGTGAGCCAGAGGCATTACCCATCCTCAACATGTCAGGCGGTACCTAAACCGCGGGTAGCCCTCGTGGTGGGTCAGACTGCTCTGCAGCTAACCCACTCTGCGGTTCGCAAAGGCGCGTACTTAAAAGTCCTTGCACAGCCGCAATGCGTCGTAGATTGCGGCGTGGGTGTTGCGCTGCGCCACGCAGTCCCCGATGCGATACAGGAGATAACCGCTACCCTGCTCATTCAAGGCGGGTTGTGGCTCGATAGCGAACAAGGCCTCGATATCGATCTGGCCCTTGTTACGCGAACCGTCCTTCAGCGCGTAGTACAAGGTCTCGTCCGGTCGCACGCCGTTCTCGATGACGATCTGATCGACCACCCGCTCCTCCTTGGCGCCGGTGTATTCGTTTTCCAGTACGGCAATCTTCTTGTCGCCCTCGGGATATACCTTTTCCAGCATGAGATCGCCGGTCATGATCACCTCCTTCGGGTAGAGGCTGCGGTAGTAGGTCGGGAACGTGGTCCCGCCAATGGCTACGCCCGGTTTGATGTCATCGGTGACGATTTCCACCTGTGCGCCTTTATCGGCCAGATAATCAGCCGCCGACATCCCGGAAAATTCGCAAATGGTGTCGTAGACCAGCACGTTTTTGCCCGGCTCGACCTTACCGGAAAGAATGTCCCAGCTGCTCACCACCAAGCCTTCGGCCGCGCCCCAATGCTCGTTCTGCTCCATGAATGGATGACCGCCATTGGCCAGCACAACGATGTCCGGACGTAGATCCATGATCGTGTCAGGATCAGCCGCCGTCCCCAGCCGCAGGTCGATATTCAGGCGAGCCAGCTCCAGTTGATACCACCGCGTGATACCCGCGATCTGGTCGCGCTGAGGCGCCCGGGACGCGAGAGTAATCTGCCCACCCAGCTGCTCCTGCTTTTCGAACAGGGTCACGTCATGCCCCCGCTCAGCCGAGACGCGGGCCGCTTCCATTCCCGCCGGGCCGCCGCCGACAACGACTACCTTGCGCTTGGGCCCGGTGGATTTCTCGATGATGTGCGGAACCCCCATGTACTCACGGCTGGTTGCGGCGTTCTGAATGCACAGCACGTCCAACCCCTGATATTGACGGTCGATGCAGTAATTGGCGCCAACACACTGGCGAATCTGATCCACCTGTCCCATCTTGATCTTGGCGATCAGATGCGGATCGGCGATGTGGGCTCGGGTCATACCAACCATGTCCACGTAACCGCCCTCAAGGATGCGTGTCGCCTGGTTCGGATCCTTGATGTTCTGCGCATGCAGCACGGGCACGCTGACCACATCCTTGATACCGGCCGCCAGATGCAGGAACGGCTCCGGTGGGTAGGTCATGTTGGGGATCACGTTGGCCAGGGTATTGTGGGTGTCGCAGCCGGAGCCGATCACGCCAAAGAAGTCCACCATGCCGGTGTCGTTGTAATACTTGGCGATCTGTTTCATATCGTCATGGGTCAGGCCGTCCGGGTGGAATTCATCACCACAGATTCGCATGCCGACACAGAAGTCATCGCCAACTTCGGCCCGTACAGCCTTGAGCACTTCCAGGCCAAAGCGCATACGGTTCTCGAAGCTGCCGCCCCATTCATCGGTACGCTTGTTCACACGGGGCGACCAGAACTGATCGATCATGTGCTGGTGCACAGCAGACAGCTCGACGCCATCCAGCCCACCCGCCTTCGCCCGGCGCGCGGCCTGGGCAAAATTACCAATTATTCGCCAGATCTCCTCCGGCTCGATGGTCTTACAGGTAGCGCGATGCACAGGCTCGCGGATACCGGACGGCGACATCAGGGTTGGCCAGTGACCACCGTCCCAACGGGAACGGCGACCCATGTGGGTAATCTGGATCATGATCTTGGCACCATGCCGGTGCATGGCATCGGCCAGGTTCTGGAAGTGCGGAATGATGCGGTCGGTGGCAAGGTTTACCGAACTCCACCAGTGCTGTGGACTATCGATCGCCACGACTGAGGAACCGCCGCAAATGGCAAGGCCAATGCCGCCCTTGGCTTTTTCTTCGTAATATTTGACGTACCGTTCGGTCGTCATGCCGCCATCAGTGGCATACACCTCGGCGTGCGCCGTGCTGAGTACGCGGTTGCGAATCGTCAGCTTGCCGATCTGGATTGGTTGGAACATTGCTTCAAAGGCCATCACGGCACCTCATCTCAGCGAATTACGCACGGTCGGTCTTGTTATCGTTCATTGCGCCGTTACAGCGGCTTCACCACGAACAGGCCGTCGTCATGGCCTTCTTCCGCCCCGCTGTACACCTGCTCGGCCACGGTACGGACCGCGCTGCCTCTGGCGGCGAGGATCTGGTCCATGGCCCCGGCAAACCAGCCGGTAAACATGTAATCCACCTTGCGGTTGACCTTGCCGTACACGTAAACGAAGGCGGAGTGCCGCAGCCGAACCTGGGCCGTACCGGCATCCACGTCGATCTGCTCGATATCAAACAGCCCCCAGCCGCGCTGGGAGAGGCGCTTCATGTAGTGCTCATACACCTCGACGCCAACCAGTCCATGGCACTCGGCCTCTTTCTCACACCAGTGCCAGGCAGACTTGTAGCCAGCCTTGTAAAGAATCTCGGCATACTTCTCTGCACCGAGCACCTCTTCGATCCCCATGTGGTTATTGACGAAGAAGTGACGCGGTACATACAGCATGGGCAGTGCATCGGTGGTCCAGACGCCGGTTTCGTCGTCGACCTGGATTGGCATTTCGGGAGCATGTGTGGCCATGGTGAAACTCCAAACGAATGTGCTTGTGTAGGGTGGGCTACGCCGCGGTACGGTTGATCCACCCTACCGGTGATCGTCGAAGATCAGTGCAGGCTGAATCAGGTCATGGCAGGATCCAGCCGCGGATCTTCAAGAAATGAAATGACTTACTCGCCCCACACCTCGCTGAGTACCCTTACCCAGTTCTCGCCCATGACCTTGCGCACAGTGCGCTCGGACATGCCTCGCTTGAGCAGCGTCTCGGTCAGGTTGGGAAATTCGCCTACGGTGCGGATGCCCAGGGGGTTCACGATCTTGCCGAAGTTGGTTAATCGACGGGCGTAACCCTTGTCATGGGTGAGGTATTCGAAGAAGTCCTGGCCGTGGCCCTGGGTAAAGTCGGTACCAATGCCGATGGCGTCTTCGCCAACGATATTCATCACGTACTCAATGGCTTCGGCATAATCATCGATAGTGGATTCAATGCCCTTGGCCAGGAACGGCGCAAACATCGTAACGCCCACGAAACCACCATGATCGGCAATGAACTTAAGCTCTTCGTCGGACTTGTTGCGTGGATGCTCCTTCAGGCCGGACGGTAGGCAGTGGGAATAGCAAACCGGCTTTTGGGATTCGAGGATGACTTCTTCAGAGGTCTTGCTGCCGACATGGGACAGGTCGCACATGATGCCGACGCGGTTCATCTCGGCAACGACTTCGCGGCCAAAACCGGACAGGCCGCCGTCGCGCTCATAGCAACCTGTGCCAACCAGGTTCTGGGTGTTGTAGCACATCTGCACGATGCCTACGCCCAGCTGCTTGAAGATCTCTACGTAGCCGAGCTGATCCTCAAAGGCATGGGCATTCTGAAAGCCGAAGATGATGCCGGTCTTGCCTTGAGACTTGGCCTTACGGATGTCAGCGGTGGTGTAGACCGGCATGACCAGATCACTGTTTTCGCGCATCAGCTTCTTTTGCGCCGCGATGTTGTCCACGGTCGCCTTGAAGCCTTCCCAGACCGACACGGTGCAGTTGGCTGCCGTCAGCCCTCCCTTGCGCATGTCCTCAAAGAGCTCACGGTTCCATTTGGCGATGATCAGCCCGTCGATAACGATGCTGTCGGCGTGCAGTTCAGTGGCATTCATCAGGGCAGCTCCCAGGTTTCGCGACGCCGGATCATGTGCCGACGCTTTGAAAGGAGCATATCCCTCAGGTTTTCTGCGCTATCGCGTAAAAACGACAGGGGGATTACCAGAAGCGTCAATGCGCGTTCAGCAGGCAGTAACGGCTGGCCACCCCATGCCTCTAGCGCCAGCCAAAAGCCGGGCAGACGCCTGGAGCAGAACGCTCCAGTTGCAGACGAAAGACGGAAAAGCGAAAAAATGTCGAAAAAAACCCCGCAATGCCTTAGCAAGCACGCGGGGTTAAAATGCCCTGTTGGGCCTCAGTGTGTTTCATCCAGACCAAGCGTAAGGGCGCTTTTCCCGGAAATTCGAGGAGCTAAGCGGCTCAACTCGACAAGAAGCGCTACTTTAGCAGCACCTTCCCAAAATCACCCTGTGACATATTGCCCCTCCCTGACGCCATTAGACTTTCGTTTTATTACAGATAAATAACCATCAGGCGCTCTGCTTGCTGGAAAGCGACCTGCATGTATCCAGTACCGTCTTGTGCACTTGCCTTGCCGTTGACCGCTGCCAAGAATCGGTACGGGACTTAACGGAGGATTCGTCATGATGCATGCAGACCTGATCGACCAGGACGACTTCAGGGACCGCCTGATTGCACTGGGTATCGCCGTACCGTCGGGTACTACTCCCGAGCAAGCCTGCCAGCAGGCGCTATGCGGGCTGAACCCTGAACGAGTCACAGCCCTGCGGCGTCTGGTCGAAGAACTCCTGTCAGGTCATGCGACACTATTACCGTCCGTTCGCGAAGCTATTGCTCGTCAGCTGCTACCTGCCCTGGCCCAGCATCGCTAGGCCAGGGCAGCACGTCTATCAGCCAAGCCTTACGCTGGCAAACGTCGATTCTCCTTGCGCCTGACTGAGCGCGGCCAGGGCCGAGGATGTCGGGAGTAAGGCCAACTCCTGCGGAACCGGTACCAGCATCACAGGCTGCCCCATCGATACGCCCTGCCGCTCATCACGCGGGGGAATCCCAAAATACTCCCGGTAACACTTCGAGAAGTGCGGCGTGGAAACGAATCCGCATACCGATGCCACTTCAATGATGGACATGGTGGTCTGTTTGAGCAGCTGTCTGGCTCGAATCAGGCGCAGTTTCAGGTAGTAGCGCGACGGCGAACAGTGCAGGTATTTCTGAAATAAGCGCTCCAGTTGGCGACGCGACACATTCACGTAGACGGCCAGCTCGTCGAGGTCAATGGGCTCCTCCAGGTTGGCCTCCATCAGCGCGACGATTTCCTGCAGCTTGGGTTGATTGGTGCCCAGCATATGTTTGAGCGGCACACGCTGATGATCCTGCTCGTTGCGGATACGTTCATAGATGAACATTTCAGAAATCGCGGCGCACAATTCGCGACCGTGCTCACGGCCGATCAGGTGCAGCATCATGTCCATGGGAGCCGTACCCCCCGATGACGTGAAGCGGTTACGGTCGATGGAGAATAGCCGCGTCGTCAGTGATACACGCGGGAAGGCTTCCTGCATGGAGGCCAGCATCTCCCAATGCACGCTGCACTCGTAACCATCGAGCAGCCCGGCCTTGGCCAGCGCCCAACTGCCCGTGCAGACAGCGCCCAGCTTGCGGCCCTGCCGTGCCTGCGCCTGCAGCCAGCTCACATGTTCACGCATGACGCTTCGCTGAATGCCCACACCGCCACACACGATGACCATGTCCATGGCCGGTGCAGCCGCGACAGCACTGTCCGGAGTAATTTGCAGGCCGTCACTGGCCTGGACCGGACGGCCATCCAGGCTGAGCGTAGACCAGCGGAACAGCTCACGACCCGACAGCTGATTGGCCATCCGCAGTGGCTCTATCGCCGACGCCAGTGAGATCAGGGTGAAGTTGTCCAGCAGCAGGAACCCGATGGATTGCGGAACACGGTGTTGTGGCTGACTTTGATTCAATGACATTGGAACGCCCTCTTCACGCTAAGCCCGGTATGGCCTCATCGAGGCTCTTTTTATCGTCGTGAGTCGTGTCCAGCTGCTGACGAAATCACCCGTTGTCACGGGATGTAACACCGCCAGGCCGTATGACCCTGGATAGAGGCTTCGCAAATGTCATGCCTACCTTGAACAGCCATTCAATTAAAAAGAAAGAAGATGCTTGGCAAAGCGGTTCCGAGGCTGGTAGTGCCAAAGGCCATCAGTGACCGATGGGTCATGGCAGGCTGGGTCCGTGTGCAAATCCGTAGCAACTCGAAGAGTTGGCTTGTGTGGAAAAAGATTTCTACAGTAACAAAGGGCGGATCGACTTTTCGCTTTCTGCCAAGCATTCCCCCTGCACAAAGATGCGCCAAAAGGTGGCAAAGCTTTCCCGGCGTGTGCAAATTCAGTTCAGGCTCACTAATTACCCACGGATCGCATTGCGGTGACGCTCATTACTTAACGTGAAATCCCCCTCAAAAAGCATATCTATTCCTTTTAGGCCGCCCCGGTAATCAATAAAAAGGACTATTAACTGTCCTATCGCCTACAGCCCCTATAGGCCATGGTCTGCATGTCTTTAGCCTGTACACGTAGAGGCAAAAAACAGCGTTTGGGACATAACAGGCGCAGCAACAGGTTGCAACATTGTCGGCTGCCTGGATGTTGGGTAACCTGAATGACTGAGCATGGCGACCGGCCATCTCGCAAGACGCTATCTCTATTTCGAGCACGGCTTGCCGGCTCGATGAAACTGATGAACCAGACAGCTTGGCTGCCATGGCTATTAAAACGATAAAACTACTCGGCACCGAACCGGGCACCTTCTCGCTTTACCTTTGCGCCAATTCCAGGGCAGAGGCCGCCGTCGCTTTCCCGTTAGAAACCGGAAATGTCCAGGCGTGCTCCCTTGGTTACAGGGAAGCGCTCGCGCTTTGATGCGTGAAACCTGGGTTTATCAGGCAGGCCGCCCAGGTGCCCTGCCTCTTACCGGTAGACCCTCTCCCTCACTGAATGGATTCTCTCTCATTCGTGAGGTCACCCAGAAGGCAAAAGTCCCTACCTCTGGACCGCTTTCCGCCGCCTCAGGCACGGCTCTTTCCGGCCGCCCTGTTTCACCCGTTGTTTTAACGAACACTCCGATCATGAAATTGCCGCGGTCAGGGCCCGCCATACGGCACAACTGTGCTGGCTACGACGCCTCGACCTCTGGTTACGACGCCGCCTGCACTGGATGCGACGTGACTGGTAGGCGGTTGATGAACGATCGGTTACAGATAACCCATCACGCAGCGGAGTACATCGGCTTGACCCTTGCCGAACCACGCCCGTCTGCCACGATTTGCTGCCCTATGCCTTGTGCATGCGCGGCAGCATCAGGAAGGAGACATTCACCATGAAAGGTTGCAATGCGTTACTACTGGCCCTGAGCTTAGGCGCCCCGCTTATGGCCCAGGCGGCCGAGCCCGAGTCCTGCGCCACCGTTCGCTTTGCCGATGTCGGCTGGACCGACATTACCGTCACTACCGCCGTAACGTCCGAAATCCTGCAGTCGCTGGGCTACAAGACCAAGACCAACATGATCTCCGTTCCTGTGACTTACAAGTCGATGCAAAACAAGGATATCGATGTCTTTCTGGGTAACTGGATGCCGAGCATGGCGGCCGATATCAAGCCCTACAGCGACAACGGCAGTGTCGAAACCCTGCGCGCCAACCTCGAAGGGGCCAAATACACCCTGGCAGTCCCGGAATACGTGTACGACGCCGGCGTGAAGACCTTTGCCGATATCGTCAAGAATGCCGACAAATTCGGCGGCAAGATCTATGGCATCGAGCCGGGTAATGACGGCAATCGCCTGATTCAGAGCATGATCGACAAAAATGCGTTCGACCTGGGCAAGTTCAAGATGGTCGAGTCCAGCGAAGCGGGCATGCTCTCCCAGGTTCAGCGCGCCGAGCGTCGTAAGCAGTGGGTCGTCTTCCTGGGCTGGGAACCGCACCCCATGAATACCCGATTCAAGATGAAGTATCTGGAAGGCGGTGACGACTACTTCGGCCCCAACCTGGGCGGCGCCACGATTTACACCAATGTGCGTAAAGGCTACGTCCAGGAATGCCCGAATGTCGGCAAGCTGCTGACCAATCTGAACTTCTCGCTAGGCATGGAGAACCAGCTCATGGATGACGTACTCAATGGAGGTAAGACGCCGGAGGCCGCCGCAAAAGCGTGGCTGAAGGCAAATGCCCAGGTAGTGGACACCTGGCTGGCCGGGGTGACGACTCGAGACGGCAAGCCCGCCTCCGAAGTCATGGCCAAGCTCACGCAGTAACCACCCCAACGACCTGGACAGCCCGGCCGCTAAAGGCGGGCTATCCAGGTCGCTGGATTGTTGATACTCAACTCCAGGGATTTTATCTATGTTCCTTACCGACCATAAGCTCCCGCTGGGGCAAGCCATTTCCGATTTTGTCGACTGGCTGATCATGAACTTCTCGGGATTCTTTGACCTGATTTCCGATGCCCTTTCTACCGTCATCTCAAGCACCACGGGAGCCCTGCTCTGGTTCAACCCCCTGGCCCTGACCGCGATCCTTGTGGCGTTGGTCTACCTCATTCAACGCAGCCTTGCCCTCACGCTGTTTGCCGCCGCCTCGCTACTTCTGATCATTAACCTGGGATACTGGCAGGAGACCATTGAAACCCTGTCTCAAGTCATCTTCGCCACCCTTGTCTGTATCGCCATTGGCGTGCCGCTGGGTATCATAGCGGCCCATAAACCCTGGTTCTTCGCCACATTGCGTCCGTTGCTGGACTTGATGCAGACCGTGCCGACGTTCGTGTACCTGATCCCCACGCTGACCCTGTTCGGCCTAGGCGTCGTACCCGGCCTGATCTCTACCGTAATCTTTGCGATCGCCGCCCCGATCCGCCTGACGTGCCTGGGCATTCAGGACGTTCCGGAAGAACTCATGGATGCCGGTAAAGCCTTTGGCTGCTCCCGCTGGCAGCTCCTGACACGGATTGAGCTGCCCCATGCCATGCCCAGCATTGCCGCGGGTATCACGCAATGCATCATGCTGTCGCTCTCGATGGTAGTAATTGCCGCACTCGTAGGTGCCGACGGCCTCGGCAAGCCTGTGGTGAACGCTCTGAATACGGCGGATATCGCCCTAGGCTTCGAAGCGGGCCTGGCCATCGTACTGCTGGCCATTCTGCTCGACCGCGTCTGCAAGCAGCCCAATGCCAGAGGAGAACACTGATGAGCGCAATCCGTTTCGAGAATGTCGACGTCATCTTCGGCAAACAGACCAAACAGGCCGTCGAGCTGCTGGACAAAGGCCTTGGCCGATCCGAAATCTTCGAGCAGACCGGCCAGGTACTGGGCGTGGAAAATGCCTGCCTGGAAATCCAGAAAGGTGAAATCTGTGTCCTCATGGGGCTGTCCGGCTCAGGCAAGTCCAGCCTGCTGCGCTGCATCAACGGCCTTAACACAGTCAGCCGTGGTCGCCTGCTCATTGAGCACAATGGCAGCGAAGTGGACATCGCCAATTGCTCGCCCTCAACCCTGAAAGAAATGCGCACCTCCCGCATCGCCATGGTGTTCCAGAAATTTGCCCTTATGCCCTGGCTGACTGTTGCGGAGAATGTTGGGTTCGGCCTGGAAATGCAGGGCCGCTCCACGGCCGAGCGCAAGAAAATCATCGATGAAAAGCTGGAGCTGGTAGGTCTTACCCAGTGGCGCAACAGCAAGCCCTCCGCCCTTTCAGGCGGCATGCAGCAGCGCGTCGGTCTGGCCCGTGCCCTCGCCATGGACGCCGACATTCTCTTGATGGACGAACCTTTCTCCGCGCTCGATCCGCTGATCCGCCAACAACTGCAGGACGAGCTGCTCGCCCTGCAGAGCAAGGTCAACAAGACTATCGTATTCGTCAGCCACGACCTGGATGAAGCGCTCAAGCTCGGCACCAATATCGCGATCATGAAAGACGGACGCATCATCCAGCATGGCAAGCCCGAAGATATCGTGCTCAATCCGGCAGACGACTACGTACGAACCTTCGTAGCCCATACCAACCCGCTCAACGTGCTATGCGGTTATAGCCTCATGAAGCCGATCGAACAATGCCGCCGCGAAGGCAATGAACTCTGCCTGGACAGCACCCGTGACTACTGGGCCAGCCTGAGCGATGCACGCAACGTCAAATCACTGCGGCGCAGCGGCGACAGTGTCAGCGTACAACGCTGGGCGCCTGGCGAGCCGGTCGAAGCGCTCAAGCGTCAGCCTACCCTGGTGGACGCCAGCATTCGGATGCGCGATGCACTCGAGATCCGCTATCACACCGGCAACAAGCTTATCCTTCAGCAAAACGGCTGCGTGGTAGGCATTCTGGGAGACACCGAGCTCTATCATGCGCTGTTGGGTAAAAACCTGGAGAAAAGCCATGAGGAGTCCGAGGTGACTCCTCTCCGGACCGCCTTTTCCCAGGCCGGCTGACCCATGACAGGCCGCCCACCCGGGCGGCCTTAATGCCTTTGACATAGATTGGTTTAGCCGTCCCGAGCCTAGTAAATACAGGGCTCAAGGCTAGTACTCGCACGTCCCGAACTCTTTATTGATTGATCGTTCAATTAAAAAACAGTAGACTGAAGGCAACTCAGGTGATGCGTGAATGCGAGGAGATAACCGCAATGCCAAAAGTCGGCATGCAACCTATCCGTCGTTCCCAGCTGATTGCTGCCACGTTGGAAGCGGTTGACGAAGTCGGGATGAGCGAGGCGAGCATCGCCCTCATTGCCAAGAAGGCCGGTGTATCCAACGGGATCATCAGTCACTACTTCCAGGACAAAAATGGCCTGCTCGAAGCGACCATGCGCCACCTGATGTCGGCGTTGCGCACTGCGGTTCGCGAGCGTCGCGCCACGCTGACCGATAACAGCCCGCGCGCCCACCTGCGCGCCATTATCGAAGGCAACTTCGACGACAGTCAGGTTAACGGTCCGGCCATGAAGACCTGGCTGGCCTTCTGGGCCAGCAGCATGCATCAGCCGGCCCTGCACCGCCTGCAACGCATTAACGATGCACGCTTGTATTCAAACCTGTGCTGCGAATTCCACAAGGCGCTGCCTGCACAGGAAGCCCGCCGTGCCGCACGCGGTCTGGCCGCAATCATCGACGGCCTTTGGCTGCGCGGTGCCCTGGCAGGCGGTGAATTCGACATCGACGAAGCGCTGCGCATTGCCTTCGATTATCTAGACCAGCAGCTCGCCCGTGCGGCCGACTGAAAAGGGAGAGAATCATCATGACCCAGCTCGACACTCAAAAGCTCTACATCGGCGGCGGTTACGTCGATGCCACCAGCGGCAAAACCTTCCAGGCAATCAATCCGGCCAATGGCGAGGTCATCGCCCACGTACAGCAGGCCAGCCGGGAGGACGTTGATCGCGCCGTGGCCAGTGCTGCCGAGGGCCAAAAGGTCTGGGCCGCCATGACGGCCATGCAGCGATCCCGCATTCTGCGCAAGGCCGTGGATATCCTCCGTGAGCGTAACGATGAGCTCGCCGCCCTGGAGACCCTGGATACCGGCAAACCGCTGACCGAAACCCAGGCCGTGGACATCGTGACCGGTGCCGACGTGCTTGAATATTACGCGGGTCTGATCCCCGCACTGGAAGGCGAGCAGATCCCGCTGCGCGATACCTCGTTTGTCTATACCCGCCGCGAACCGCTGGGCGTGGTCGCAGGCATTGGCGCCTGGAACTATCCAATCCAGATTGCCCTGTGGAAATCCGCCCCTGCCCTGGCCGCCGGTAATGCCATGATCTTCAAGCCCAGCGAAGTCACTCCCCTGACAGCGCTTAAGCTGGCCGAGATCTATACCGAGGCAGGTGTGCCCGATGGCGTGTTCAATGTGCTCAACGGTGCTGGCGCCGAAGTAGGCGTAGCTCTGACCGAGCACCCGGGCATCGAGAAGATTTCCTTTACCGGCGGCGTGCCCACCGGCAAGAAGGTTATGGCCAGCGCTGCCGGCTCGACGCTCAAGGAAGTCACCATGGAGCTGGGCGGCAAGTCGCCACTGATCATTTTCGATGACGCCGACCTCGACCGTGCGGCCGATATTGCCATGATGGCCAACTTTTTCAGTACCGGTCAGGTATGCACCAACGGCACCCGCGTCTTTGTGCCCAGCGCGCTCAAAGAACGTTTCGAGACCAAGATCCTGGAGCGTGTACAACGCGTTCGTCTGGGTGACCCGCAAGACCCAAACACCAACTTCGGCCCGCTGGTCAGCACGGCACATATGGAAAACGTCCTGCGTTATATCGAGCATGGCCGCAGCGAAGGTGCGTGTTTGCTGTGTGGTGGTGAGCGTGTTACCACCGGCGAGTTCGCCAAAGGCTGCTACGTGGCCCCTACGGTCTTTACCGATTGCCGTGACGACATGACCATCGCCCGCGAAGAGATCTTTGGTCCGGTCATGAGCATTCTGGCGTACGACACCGAGGAGGAAGTAATCCGCCGCGCCAACGACACCGAATACGGTCTGGCGGCGGGTCTTGTGACCAAGGACCTCGCCCGTGCTCACCGTGTTATTCATCGCCTGGAAGCCGGTATCTGCTGGATCAATACCTGGGGCGAATCCCCGGCCGAGATGCCTGTCGGCGGTTACAAGCATTCCGGCGTAGGCCGCGAGAATGGCCTAGTCACCCTCGGCAACTACACCCGCATCAAGTCCGTACAAGTTGAGCTGGGCGACTACGCCTCGATCTTCTGAATCGCATCACCGTTACCCGTAGGGTGGGTCAGCCGACGCGCATGACCCACCGCTTTCGCGCGAGCCGCTGCGTCACGCAGCCAATCTCGACGCCCTTTACGGAGGAGTGCCACCATGGCTAAAGAATTCGATTACATCATCATCGGTGCCGGTTCTGCCGGTAACGTTCTGGCGACCCGTCTCACTGAAGACAAAGACGTCACCGTCCTGCTGCTGGAAGCCGGTGGCCCCGACTATCGCCTCGATTTTCGCACCCAAATGCCTGCCGCCCTGGCCTACCCGCTTCAGGGCACCCAGTACAACTGGGCTTACCAGACTGACCCCGAACCACACATGAACAACCGCCGGATGGAATGCGGCCGCGGCAAGGGCCTGGGTGGCTCTTCGCTGATCAATGGCATGTGCTACATCCGCGGTAACGCTATGGACTTCGATGGCTGGGCCAAGCTTGATGGTCTGGAGGACTGGACATACCTCGATTGCCTGCCCTACTTCCGCAAAGCCGAGACACGTGACGTCGGCCCGAACGATTATCACGGCGGTGACGGTCCGGTATCCGTGACCACCTCCAAGCCCGGCGTGAATCCACTGTTTGAAGCCATGATCGAGGCAGGCGTACAGGCGGGTTACCCCCGTACGGAAGACCTCAATGGTTATCAACAGGAAGGCTTCGGTCCAATGGACCGTACCGTGACGCCCAATGGCCGACGTGCCAGTACCGCCCGTGGTTATCTAGATCAGGCAAAGGGTCGCCCCAACCTGACCATCATCACCCATGCCACCACGGACCGCATCCTGTTCAGTGGCAAGCGCGCCATCGGTGTCGCTTTCCTGGAAGGCAACAGCAGCGATATCACCACCGTTCATGCCACCCGTGAAGTGCTTCTGTGTGCAGGCGCCATCGCTTCGCCACAAATTCTCCAGCGCTCCGGCGTAGGTGCAAGTGACCTGCTACGCCAGTTCGATATTCCCGTCGTGCACGATCTGCCCGGGGTTGGCCAAAACCTGCAGGACCACTTGGAGATGTACCTGCAGTACGAGTGCAAGCAGCCGGTCTCCCTGTATCCGGCGCTGAAGTGGTACAACCAGCCCCAGATTGGTCTGGAATGGATGCTCAAGGGCACCGGCATCGGCGCCAGTAACCACTTCGAGGCAGGTGGCTTTATCCGCTCCAGCGATGAATTCGAGTGGCCGAATATCCAGTACCACTTCCTGCCGATCGCTATCAATTACAACGGCAGCAATGCCATCGAAGCCCACGGCTTCCAGGCTCATGTGGGCTCCATGCGCTCGCCGAGCCGGGGTCGCGTTCACCTGAAATCACGCGATCCGCGCCAGCATCCCAGCATCCTTTTCAACTACATGAGCACCGAGCAGGACTGGCAGGAATTCCGTGACAGCATTCGTCTCACCCGCGAGATCATGCACCAGCCAGCGCTCGACCCCTATCGCGGTCGCGAGCTGAATCCAGGCGCGGATTGCGTAACGGATGCCCAGTTGGATGAGTTCGTGCGCCAGCATGCCGAAACGGCCTACCACCCCTCCTGTACCAACAAGATGGGTACCGACGACATGGCTGTCGTCGACGGGCAAGGCCGCGTCCATGGCCTTGAAGGCCTGCGTGTGGTGGATGCATCGATTATGCCGCTGATCATTACTGGCAACCTCAACGCCACCACCATCATGATTGGCGAAAAGATTGCCGACCACATCCGCGGCCGTCAGCCTCTGGCCCGTAGCACCGCCTCCTATTACATGGCAAACGGCGCTCCGGTACGCCAAACACCGGCTCGAAGTGAAAAAAAAGAAAATAGAGCAAATTCACCGGTTTACAACTGATTTAGAATCGTTATAATGCGCCCATTGATGCCGGTATAGCTCAGCTGGTAGAGCAACTGACTTGTAATCAGTAGGTCCCGAGTTCGATTCTTGGTGCCGGCACCATCAAATTCAAAGGCTCGCAGAAATGCGGGCCTTTTTCTTTTGCGCTTGAAAAATTCTTACGCCAGAACGCTTGGTTTACCTCTTTGCAAACAGAGGCGAAACATTCTGTTGCATCTTAACAATGCTATACATCCCTCTATTGAAACCTCGACTCACTCCGGGACTCAGGTCTATTGAGACAAGAGAAGAAGAGAGGTAAACGATGGCTAAGGCATTGATGAAATTCCTGAAAGCACCTACCGACAGAGGCGTATTCGACTGGTTAGGTGATATGGAAGGACGCCTCGAATAACAGCTCCTGATCAGCGAGATGTTATTCAGCCCGCTGGGAGCAGGTCGCACGCAGGAATGGCCGCACCTCTCCCAATCAGCCTCGCCTCCCCTACTTCAGTTTCTTGGTCAGCTTCACCGCCCGGCTCCCTTATACTGGCGCCGCTTCGCTATCAAGCAGGCTCCAGAGTCGAACCTCGCCCGGTCGCGCGCTGGAAGGACATCTAACTTGAAAGGAAACCATTGTGGCAGCAGGTAGTTTTTTTGCACTTTTCGATGACATCGCCACGGTACTGGACGATGTCTCCGTCATGTCCAAGGTGGCTGCAAAAAAGACAGCCGGCGTATTGGGTGATGACCTTGCACTCAATGCGCAACAAGTAACTGGAATCAAGGCAGAGCGAGAGCTGCCTGTGGTTTGGGCCGTAGGAAAAGGCTCACTGATCAATAAGGCCATTCTGGTTCCCGCCGCGCTGCTCATCAGCGCCTTTGCACCGTGGCTGGTAACACCTCTCCTGATGCTAGGCGGTGCGTACCTCTGCTTCGAGGGCACAGAAAAGCTTGCGCATAAGTTTTTACCCTCTCATGGTCACGATTCTTCAGAGCACGTAAAAGCTGTCGCTGATCCAAACATTGACCTTGTGGCCTATGAAAAGGAAAAGATCCGCGGAGCGGTTCGAACAGACTTCATTCTGAGCGCGGAAATCATTGCCATCACCCTGGGTATCGTGGCTGAAGCGTCACTCATGCAACAAGTCGTGGTCATGTCACTGATTGCCATAGCCATGACTGTTGGCGTCTATGGATTGGTCGCCGGTATCGTAAAGCTGGATGATCTTGGGCTTTATCTATCCAAGCGCGGCGGCTCGGCTGTACAGGCAATCGGGCGAGGCCTTGTGAATGCGGCTCCGATGCTAATGAAGGGGCTATCCGTTGTCGGAACGATTGCCATGTTCATGGTAGGCGGTGGCATTCTGACCCATGGCATCCCGGCTCTTCATCATCTGATTGAAACCCTGGAACACGTGGCTGCAGGCGTACCGGCAATAGGCCCTGTTCTAGGAGTACTGACGCCTACGCTGTTCAATATTGTATTCGGCATCCTGGCCGGCGCAGTGGTCATGATAGTAGTCGGCATCGCCAGCAAGCTGTTTCGTCGCAAACCGTCCGCTAGTCATTAAGCTCCGCCCGATCATAAGGCAGAACAGCGGTAGGCCCAAGTGGCATAACCACTTCGGCCTACCGTTAGCCTTCGCCATGAACTGCAAAGGCTGCGTTCATTTGTCAATGGCCGCCTAGCCCTATTGGAAGACTCAGCCCACGCCGTTTCTTGATCTCTGCTACGGCGGCTGCCAAGCCATGAAAGACGCCAGGATCCAGACTCAGCTACTGACACAGCACAACGATATATAAACAACACTGGAAGCGTACGACAAAGCCTACATTGAGCGCGCCAACTCTATCGTCACCTGCGTTAAGACCAGCCATAGGTATGACAGGCGTGGTATCAGGAGCTGGCAGGAGAAACAGGAGAGGAGGCTTTGACAGGAATTGAAAAGACGATTGGAAGAGGACAGTTAAAATGATTTTCAATTTTATCCATGCCTTATTTATGCCGCTTGCACAACGTTACCGCCCCCATCTCAAGGGTTATACTCAGCCCTTGCGCAGCCTATCCAGAATCTTCTGTGTCTCCCGCTCTGCCTTGGCTTCGCTCGAAAGTTCTTTGGCCAGTATGCTCAATACCAGCATCAAATTGCCTCGACCCTCCTCGCTTAATACGTCCCACTCTTCAATCAAGGTCTCGAAAAGCAAGGCGCCTGTCATTGAGGGGCTGAAATCAGGTAGGTCACCTGAATCAATGGCACGGGTAACAATAGCGATCAGATCTTTTTCGTTCATCAACAGCTCTCATGATGTTGGGCGAATACGTTAGAGCCCGATAGACAGCTCTTGAGGCTCTAAAATACAAAAGGCCTGCATAAGCAGGCCTTAGCGTTAACGCGGAGCTTACTCAGAAGCACTGGTCTCCACGGCGGAAGTCAGCGCAAGCTTTTTGGCCGAGGCAATATCTGCCTTGCCGGAGCCTAGCTTAGGCAGCGCATCCACGTGAATCCAGGTAGAAGGCACCATGAGCGGGTTATAACCTGCTTCAAGCATGCGCTTTTCCAGCGCACCAGTGTCCAGAGGCTGCTCATGAAGAATCACAATACGTTCGCCTTTCTTGGCATCCGGCACATTGACAGCCATGACTTCGATTTCGGAGTTGTCGATCAGCTTGATGAGAGCCTGTTCAACAGAGCCCAGGCTAACCATCTCGCCCCCGATTTTCGCAAACCGTGAATACCGGTCCACGATGGTCAGGAAGCCATCCTCGTCCAGTCGCCCCTTATCGCCTGTCACGTACCAACGTACGCCGTCAAGCTCATGAATGGCACTAGCTGTCTTGGCAGGATTGTTCAGGTAGCCCTGCATTACCTGAGGGCCGCCGATAAGAATCATGCCTTCTTGACCTGTAGGTAACTCTTCAAAGCTTTCTGGATCAACGATCTTGAGACTGGTACCAGGTAACGGCATCCCTACTGTGCCCTGTTTACCGCCGCACTGTACCTGCATATAGGCTACATCAATGGCGTCCGGCAGGTTGACCGAGGCGACAGGCGCCGTTTCAGTCGCACCGTAGCCCTCATAAATCTCCTTGTTGAACTTGAGTTTGAAGGACTCTCGAACATCATCACTGAGCTTTTCGGCCCCCGCGACGATGATGCGCAAGCTGTCCAGCATAAGCGGGTGCACCTTGCGGTTACGGGTAAAGAGCCGCAGGAAGGTGGATGTGCCACACATGATGGTTGCACGGTACGTTGTGACAGCCTTGGCAATGCCCATGACATCGGTCGGATCTGCATGGCAGACCATTGGCAGCCCTTCGATCAATGGCAGGAACTGTGTAACCGTCAAACCAAAGGCATGGAACAACGGCAGCGAGGCCATGACAACATCGTCATTTTCCGTGTTGAGCACATCGGATGTCTGCTTCAGGTTCGCCATGATATTGCGATGACTGAGCATGACACCCTTAGGCGCACCCTCACTGCCACTGGAGAACAGAATGGCCGCGGTTGCCTCAGGATTGTGCGCTCGACTGAATAGCGGCCGCAGCATCCAGGCAGGCAACAGGCGGATCGCCAGCCAGGTTGCCGCAAGCTCGGTCTTGCTGAACTCCTGTCGCATATCTTCCAGATAGACAACACGGCGCCCTTCTAGTACAGCCTTGACCGGCAGCCCTCGCTGCTCGAGCTTTTCGACGAAACGTTTGGAGCTATAGACCGTTTGTATGCCGGCCTGCTCCAGTGCTGAGCGGAGGGCCTCCTGACTTGCCGTATAGTTGAGATTGACCAGCGTCTTGCCGGCCAGCAGGGTTGCCATATTAGCCAGCACACCACCGGCACTGGTCGGTAGCAACAGCCCTACGTTCTGCTCTGGGCTGAGCTTGGTGATACGACGCGCCATGGCACTGCTGGCGGCAAGCGCCTGAGCCGCCTTCATTGGCTTGCCGAGGCTGTCGGCAATCGCCAACTGCCCGCTGCGACGCTTGACGGTTTCGATCCAGGCATCGGCCAGGGTTGGCAGGTCTTCCATATAGATCTGCCAGGAGCGAATGGTCTGGTCGAATATCCGGCGCTTGAGAACATCGGCAGGCGTGTCTTTGGGCAAGGTCTTGCCAAAGGCGACGACTACAGAACGGTGCAAAGGTGAGTCACGCAGTTCCTTCAGTTTGCTGGACGAACGGGAGAACTGACTACCCCACAAACCACGCAGATAGAACGGTACGATCAGTACATCCGCATTGGCCTTTTCACATGCACGCTCGTAGCCCTTCCGAAACTCACCCAGTTGACCGTTGCGGCTGATGGCCCCTTCCGGGAATAGACAAACTACCTCACCGGCATTGAGTAATTCTGCTACCTGCTCCAGCGCCTGGGCAGCACCGGCACCCGGCTGAATAGGAATACAGCCCAGAGATTTGAAGAACCAGCGCATGAACCACAGGTTGTAGATATCCTTGAGCATCACGAAACGAACAGGCCGCGGGCAGGCGATCTGTACAATTGCCCAATCGACCCAACTGATGTGATTACCCAGCAACAAGACGCCGCCCTGCGCCGGCAGGTTTTGCAGGCCATGCACCTCCACCTTGTAATGACGGGTCATGAAAAAGCTGAGCAGAAAGCGGACCAGGCTCTGCGGCAACTTGCCTACGGTGTAAGCGCCACCTATCAACGCAACCAAGGCAATCAGGCCCAGCAGATAGCGACTATCGACGCCTAGCAGTGCAAAAACTGCCGTCAGGATCAGAAAGCCCAGCATGGACAGGTTCTGTATCCAGTTACTGGCGGCAAGTACTGTTCCCAATTCTTTTTCAGGTGCGTGGAATTGAATCAGCGCGTTGAGCGGTACGATGAACAGGCCGCCCATCACACCGATGAAAACAAAGTTGAGCGCATGAGAGAGCGGTGAATCTAGCAGCAGCAAACCGCCCAGCCCCACGGCGATACCCAACGCCCCCAGCGGAACAAGGCCAGTCTCGATGCGATTGCGCGACAGGCTGCTTGCCAACGCCGAACCCAGCGCAATGCCGATACCGCTGCAGGCCAGGATGCCCTGGACGACCAGAGTATTACTGACGCCCAGACTGTCCTTGGCGTAGGACGGAAAGGCTGCCAGCATGACCTGCCCAACCGACCAGAATGTTGCCAGCCCAACAATGGCTAGGCGAATAACCGATTGCGCCTTGACCGTTTGCAGGTTTGCTACAGCCGCACGACCATGAATGTAATCCTGCCAGTTAAAGGGTCGGCTGGAGGCGGGTACTTCCTTGCCAGGCAAGCAGTACAACAGCGCCAGCTCAATCACGCTATTGATTACCAGAAGCCATCCGAGCGGGGCGATATCCCGCAGCATCTCGTCAGCTGTTTTCGACTCAGCAGAAAGGCTGCCTTCAAAAAGCGCGGTAAAGACAAACGTACCAGCCAGTATCGCTACGATCGAAACAGCCTGAACCAGGCCATTGGCCTCAGCGAGCCGCGCCTTTCCAAACAGGGTCTTGATATAGCCGTACTTGGCTGGTGAGTAAAAAGTGGCCTGTACAGCAAGCAGCAGCGTCATGGCAAACGCCAGCCAGAACCAGCCGGCATAGTACGACCAGGTAATCAGTCCGGTGATCCCGACAGCCGCCCAGGCTGATAGCCGCATGACGGATAGCTTGCGAAAGGTATCCGCCACATAACCGGAAGGGCTGAATAAGAGAATGAAAGGCAGAAGCATCAGCCCATTGACCAAGGCAGTCAGCACAATCTGAGTAGAGCCGTCATAGATTTTAAAGACGGTATTTTGAATGATGATCTTATGGCCCAGATCGACGAATGCGTTCAGAAAGATCGCGATCAGATAAGGCCAGGCGCCCGATAGTCGGTGCAGTTTGTCCATAACAAGCCTCTGGAGCGGGATGGAAGTGCAGGCAGACTGCCGGGGCCCTTCAAAATCCACAACTAAAATGCAAAACGTAGCGTTAAGAGATGTCTTAGGTATTAATTTTCGATACTTTTGGCCGCTATTACCTTTTCCTTCGAGATTTTGAGATGGCCCAAGTTTCTTCCCTGATCGAAACCCTGAAAAAACAACTGAAAGCACACGGTAAGACGTATGCCGATGTAGCAGCGGCACTAGACCTAAGCGAAGCCTCGGTCAAGCGTCTGTTCGCGGAGGAGAGCTTTACCCTGCAGCGCTTGTCACTCGTATGCAATGTGATCGACATGGACATTACCGAACTTGTACAGGCCATGTCCGTGCAGCAGCGACAAACCGATGAACTGAGCGAGGCTCAGGAACAGGAGATTGCCAGCGACGGCTTGCTTCTGCTTGTAGCCGTATGCGTGATCAACGGCTACAGCTTTACCAACATTACTGAGCAATATCAGCTGACAACCGCTGAATGCACACGATTACTAGTACGGTTGGATCGTTTGAAGCTTATCGAATTGCTACCCAACAATCGCATCAAGTTGTTGATCAGCCGAAATTTCCGCTGGCGTTCAGGTGGTCCGATCCAGCAACTTTTTCAGGAGCAAGTCGCCAAGGACTTCTTTCATTCGCGCTTCGAAGGTGAGTCGGAGCAACTTCTGGTCTTCAACGGCCTGCTATCACGCGCGGGAAATGCACAGTGGCAACAAAAGCTTCAGCGCTTGGGGCGAGAATTTAACAGCCTGTGCGAGGAAGAGGCAGGACTGCCCATAACGCAGCGCTTTGGCACCACAACCGTTCTGGCAGTGCGGCAATGGCGCTACGGGCTATTCGAACGCTACAGCAAGCGCTCAGCCGAAGAAAAGAAGCCTGCACAATGAGAGGCCCCGGTAGTTTCTACTCTATTTCCCAAGCTTGATACAAAAGTTTGACTATTTTATGGGCAAGTTCAAATATCCAAAACATAGAGATACCCAACCTCGGCTATAACTTGACGCCCCTCCGCTACTTTCTAGACTTCGGGATGGCGCTCTGAAATCGTCTGTGTTGTTTAGTGCCATCTGTACAAGGGTCACTGTTTCTAGGATCGACCCGCCACTTCGTCAGAGAAATTCTGATTTACAGCAGTGTGCGTAGCCATCGGAGCGCCCGCTCCAGACGCGTCTTCCGCCTGACGTTCATGGCCTGCTGATATTGCCGTCCTGACATACGCATGGAATGCCTGCCACCTGCCGGGCTGTCTCCGCTTGTTCATCTGCGCCCGGCTTTTGAAGACCTTTCAGCTATGCCAAAGGGGGTAAAGATGAAGAGTTTGGATTATTCGTTAGAAACGGCCACGTATTCGGAGCAAAAACCTTTCTATTTAGGAATAGTGGCCGTCTGTATCTTATTGGCCATCTCTCTTTTTTTCAGGCTACATGATTTTGAGAAGGTAACAGGCTCCCAGAACCTGGAAGCGAGTTACCACGTCCTGATTACTCTGAATGCGTTAAACGAGTCCGATGTCACGCACCATTGGTATCTACCCACCATTTCGCTAGGCGAAGAAAAGGACAAGCACATCGCCTGGGGCGCGACCATTCCTACACGAACAGGTGATTACGTCTATACCAGTTTTACGCCCTATGGTTTTCTGGCACCCTACTTTGCACTGAAGGTATCGGGCCAGAATATATCGTTGGAAAGCCTGGCCTTTTTCAATTTTGTCCTGGGCTCGGTCATCACACTGCTGCTGTTTACCTTCTTGTTCAAGGTCCTTCGCTTCAATGGTCTGAACGCGTGGTCAGCAGTCTCCGGCGCACTCATGGGTTGCGCGATTGGTATTTTCAGCCGTGAGGCTTTGCTTTCCCATGGCGTTATCTACTGGGTACAAAGCTTCTATCAGCTGATCCTGCTGTCTTCGCTGTTTGTCTTGTTCAAGTACTGCTCAGTGACCGATATACAGAGTCGTCAGCGCTACGCCTGGGCGCTTTGCGCGCTGGCCTTCTTCGGCGCATTAACCGAATGGACAGGATACTTCTTCAATTTCGGGCTGTTCTGCATTCTTTGGGTAAACACCCTGAGAATCGAAGGCTCACGGTGGCTATCCAAGAAAATCTGTATAGCCACCATCCTGGCAGGCGTTATCACTATCCTGCATTACAGTCTTGCTGCCGGTTTGCTGCCCACACTCAAAGCCTTCGCCAGACGCTTCCTGGCCCGTAGCGCGGGTGCCGGCAGTTTGTCCGATCTGCTGCATGCCTATGTGCTCTCCTATGGCTATTTCATCGCAGCCATGCTGATAACAGCGGTGGGACTCATCTGGCTGAAGAAAAGCCAGAGTACGTCAAACAGAGCATTATCGATTACGCTGGTGGTTCTCATCGCGGCCAGCGTACCGCTACTGGAAAACCTGATCATGCTTCAGCATGCCACGCAGTTTTCATTTGACCGCTTGAAGTTCATCTTCCCGGCAGCACTGCTGATTGGGTTGTCCTTGCTTTACTTCAGGACCAAAGGCAGAACCGTATTGGCAGGGCTGATCACCCTGGCAGCAATACAAGGTTGCATGACGTATAAGAAGGACATTAATACCTACGCGGCCTGGCCCCAGATTGATGAGCAAAACAAGCAGTTGGCATCGCTGGTCGAGCAGGAGCTGGATGTTAAATGTGCAGTGCTATCTACTGACATGAGCGTTCGCGGCTATGCAAACCTGCTTTTTCATCGAGGTATTTATGAGTTGCGACCGCAGCCAGCAGACTTTCGCAATGACCCGAGCAATTGTGGGGGGGTTTATTTGGAAGGCAGAGATTTTCAGGTCGACCTGCCTGAGTACACCAAGGCAACCATTACCGAGAAGGATAATCGCGTTGTGACCTTTGTGAAGGATCAGGGACAGTGGCGGCGATTGGAACGGTTACAGCGACAGAAAGGATAAAGCCAGGCAGTTCTTAACCTGAATTATCCATGAGCGGCGCGGCTATTCCGCGGCAGGCGCGCCGTACGATATAACTGAAGTCATAATCAATCATTCTCCCTATCTTCTATATTTGCTGATCGTTCGGCTGGCAGCGAAGTCCTGTATCGACACCATGGGCCAGCGCATAATAGGAGCCATTATTACACCGTGAGTGTGAGCAATATTTATGCTTCCCAACCGCCCTCGTTGGCGTACCCTGGCTGTATTGGCCCTTCTTCTTGCGCCCTTGCTTTGGCCCTTGCATTACGCGGCTCACAGATACTACAGCCAGCAATTGGCTGAGCAGAACCGACAAACGCTGGATCTCTACGTAGCGAACCTATTGGGTACGCTTCGGCGCTATGAAGTCTTACCGGATCTGTTGGGCGATATGCCACCGCTTCGCGCCTCGCTGCATGATCCGGTCGATGCAGATACGCAAAGATCAGCCAATCAATTGCTGGAGCGGATTCGGCAGCGTACCGGGGCAGATGTGATTTATCTGATGCGAGCCGACGGGTACTGCCAAGCCACATCGAACTGGAATGAGCCGGACAGCTTTGTTGGACGTGACTTTTCTTTCCGTCCGTATTATCAGGAAGCAATGCAGAACAAATCCGGTCGTTTCTTTGGACTTGGAACCACATCCGGTAAACGAGGCTACTATTTCGCAGCGCCCGTACATGATGGTGGAAACGTCATCGGAGTCGTGGTCATCAAAGTAGACCTAGATGGTCCTGAAAAGCTCTGGGGACGAACGCCTGAACAACTCCTGGTCACCGACAGCTTTGGTGTAGTGATCCTGACCTCCCGCAATGAGTGGCGCTTTCGAGCCAGCCGCCCGTTGAATGATGAACAACGTGACGTTATCGCACGCAATCTGCCTTACCCCAGGGGTTCACTCGAACCCTTGGAAATTAGTGATAACCAGTGGCTAATCCAACAGCGCTTTCTAGATGAAATTGGCTGGACAGCACGAATCCTGGCTCCCCGTGATTTGCTTGAACGTCAGGTACGTAGCGTTCTATACATCGGAGGGGCGACACTATTAGCCCTGCTGCTTCTGTTGGCCGTCATGACCTTAAGGCGTCGACATTATCTTGAGCGAATCGCATTGGATGCTCGGGCTAAGCGTGATCTAGAGTTGAGCGTACAGGAGCGCACTCAGGACTTGCAGACGCTAAACCAACGCCTGCAACAGGAGGTGCACGATCGCGAGCAGGCTCAACGCGAACTTATGCGAGCACAGGATGAGGTTGTCCAGGCGGGGAAGCTGTCTGCTCTGGGCACCATGTCAGCCAGTATCAGCCATGAGCTGAACCAGCCGCTGGCGGCCATTCGCAGCTATGCCGAAAACGCGGCGGTCTTGTTGAATCATGGTCGAGTGGATGATGCCCGTGGCAATCTAAAGCTGATTGGTGAATTGACGACGCGCATGGCCAATATCATCTCCCACCTCAAGGCATATGCTCGTGGTGCACGAAGAGCACCAGAAAGCGTTGCGCTACAAGCGGCGCTGGAAGACTCGTTAGCATTACTAGCAGCCCGTCGGCGGGCCATGAACGTCGAGCTGATTAGGGATTTGCCTGACGCTCCATTATGGGTGCAAGCGGGTGAAACACGGCTGCGCCAGATTATCAACAACCTGCTCACTAATGCTCTGGATGCGTTGATAGAAAAAGGGCCGCCTCGCCGACTTTGGTTGATTGCCAGTCAGGATGAGAAAGGCGTGACACTGGTTATCCGCGACAATGGCCCAGGCTTTTCTGCTGAAGCACTGGCTAGAGCACATGAGCCGTTTTTCACAACAAAGGCGACTACCCAGGGGCTTGGGCTGGGTCTTGCGATCTGCGATACATTGCTCCGTGCATTAGGCGGACATCTGCACCTATCCAATCATATGGAAGGCGGTGCCGAGGTTCGCCTGTTCTTATTACACGGCAAGCCTGGCGTAGCATCAGTACCGCAAGAGGAAATGCGTGGCTGATCGCTCGGATCGCTCAGCTTATGCAAAACTTATGACGGCAACAATATTTCATTCGTGCTTAATGATGATCAGGTTCTAAATTACTCATGACGTCTCCTCTGCCTTTCGATACCAATAGCCAAGTGCTTTTGATCGACGACGACCCTCACCTTCGTCAGGCTTTAAGTCAGACACTAGACCTGGCAGGGCTTAACGTTATAGCGCTTGCAGATGCGCGTACGCTGGACATGCAACTTGTACGTGAATGGCCAGGCGTTGTAGTCAGCGATATCCGCATGCCTGGTATCGACGGTATTGAGCTCCTAGGGCAATTGCATAACCAAGACGCTGATCTGCCTGTCGTATTGATTACAGGGCATGGCGATGTTCCATTGGCTGTTCAAGCCATGCGGGCAGGCGCCTATGATTTTCTAGAGAAGCCTTTTGCGAACGATGCCCTGCTTGATAGCGTGCGTCGTGCACTGGAAGTTCGTCGCCTTGTCCTTGAGAACCGCAGCCTTAGGCTGGCACTGGCTGAACGCAAGGAATTGCAGACCCGGCTGATTGGCCAAGCACCTAGCATGAGCCGCTTACGTGACCAAATTGGCGCGCTGGCATCTACTCATGCTGATGTACTCATTCTAGGAGAGACAGGAGCAGGCAAAGAGGTTGTTGCCCGGGCACTGCATGATCTTTCTACACGAAAAGGCGGGCCCTTTGTCGCTATTAATGCTGGCGCACTGGCCGAGTCGGTGGTCGAGAGTGAGCTTTTCGGCCATGAGCAAGGCGCATTCACAGGTGCCCAAAAACGACGCATCGGGAAGTTCGAGTACGCTAACGGCGGAACTGTCTTTCTGGATGAAATTGAAAGCATGAGTCTGGATGTTCAGGTCAAGCTATTGCGGCTGCTTCAAGAGCGCGTCGTAGAAAGAGTTGGTTCCAACCAGCAGATACCATTAGATATTCGAGTAATAGCTGCAACCAAAGAAGACCTGAGACAAGCGGCAGACCAAGGCCGCTTTCGAGCCGACCTTTATTACCGCTTAAACGTTGCCAGTCTGAAGATCCCGCCCCTTCGTGAGCGAAGCGAAGATATCCTGGCATCATTTACCCTTACGGGAGCTGGATGGCTCACAGCGTGCTGCTCTCATGGGGCACCGCTGGCCTGGAAACGTCCGGGAACTACAAAATGCAGCAGAACGGTTTGCATTGGGGCTAGAGCTCGCTTTGGACAACCATGATGCTCATGGCTCTGCAGCTCCGTCCGCTCATGTTATGGAAATGCCAGGCTTGACCGGTAACCTAAGCGAGCAGGTGGAGTCATTCGAGCGGGCGCTACTTGTGCAGGAGCTAAACCAATCACATGGCTCATTGCGCAGCATGGCGGAAGCGCTGGGGCTGCCACGCAAAACGCTTTCAGACAAGTTAAAAAAGCATGGCCTACATTTCAATGGCGGAGCAAGCGAAGATATCGAGCAGGGCTCTTAGCGTATAGGCAGATTACAGGACACACATCTTTAAATTATATAAGGGCAGGCGTTGGTACAACCTGCCTCTTTTAAGGTCGGAAATAGCCCATCGCCTTTATTTCCT
>NZ_DEYV01000049.1:0-78497 GCF_002364655.1 Pseudomonas sp. UBA3149 | reverse complement strand
GCTACTTCAGACCTTCCTTAATGGTAAAAGTTCAAGTTAAATTAGAGAAATGGTTTGCTACTTGCTAAACCGTTTCATTTGACAATTTTTCGTCTTTTTTGCCTTAATCTTTTCGGGTTTTTCGCGCGTTTACGCGATTTTCTGTTGCCATCATTTTGCTACCTTTTGTTCTCGTTTGCTCCCATAACAAAAAAATCTCAACTTGTACAAATAACTTTAATTGATTGTATTGAGGTTATTTGTCGCAGGACGCGGGACGCTGTTAAGTCAGTAAAACTTGATATTCGGCAATATCGAAGTGACTCGTTTTTATTAACTTAAAAGCAGGACTTAATTAATAATGGGAAATATGAAGCTACAGGGAGCTGTGCTTACGGCTTTGGCTCTGGCAGTTGGTCAAGCATATGCGGTAACCCAGGCAAACCCTGCCCAGGTTGAAAAGAAGGTCGAGAGCACGCTGGGACAGATGTCTCTTTCCGAGAAGCTTTCACTGATTGGCGGAACGGGCCCCTGGGATGTCAAGGGGCTGGATAAATTTGGTCTGCCCCAGATTCATGGTGCAGACGGTGGTGTGGGTATCCGCTACACCAGTCAGGACAACAACCAGGGTATCGTTTACCCGGCGGGTCCCAACCTTGCGGCTACCTGGAACGTCGACCGAGCCAAGTCCTTTGGTGAAGCACTGGGCTACGACACACGTGCCGGTGGCTATCAGTTCGTAACAGGTCCGGGTGCCAACCTGTACCGCTCGCCCTATAGCGGCCGTGCATTCGAATACCTTTCTGGCGAAGATCCCTATCTGGGCGCTGTGATGGCGCCTGCGGTCATCAACGGTATCCAGTCCCAGGGCGTCTGGGCCAATGCCAAGCACTTTGTAGCGAACGATCAGGAAACCAACCGCTTTACACTGGACGAGCGGATCGGCGAGCGTACCCTGCGCGAAATGTACCTGCCCGCCTTCGAGTCGGCTGCCAAGAACGGCAACGTTGCGATGATGATGTGCGCGTTCCAGTTGATCAATGGCGTTTACAGCTGTGAGCACCAGCATCTGATCACCGGCGTGCTCAAGAAGGAATGGGGCTGGAAAGGTCTCATGCAGAGCGACTACAACGCTGTCGTTCATGGCTATCTGGCAGCTGATGCCGGTACCGATCTGGACATGATGGGCTATCAGATGAATAGCACCATCCTGACGCCCTATATCCAGGCAGGAAAGCTCTCGACCGAGACCATCAATGACAAGGTTCGCCGGATCCTGCGTCAGATATATGCGTACCGCTTCGACCAGGCCATTCCTGCCGCGTCCAAGGACATGGACAGTGCCAGCAGCCAGCAGGCAGCCCTGGAAGGTGCTCGTGAAGGTATCGTTCTGCTGAAGAACAAGGATCACTTGTTGCCGCTGTCCAGTGACAAGGTCAAGTCCATTGCGGTCATTGGCAACTTGGCCAAGTACGCGCCGCCTACCGGTTTCGGTAGTGCCAATGTCGATGCACGCAATTTCGTCAGTGAGTTGAGTGGCCTGAAGCAAGTGGCTGGTAACGCCAAGGTCGACTTCATCGACTCGCTGTCCTTGGACCCAAATGCGGCCGAATGGACGACCACCGATGCCTCCGGCAATACCGAAAAAGGTTTGAAGGCTGAGTTCTTCAATAATGCCAACTGGTCCGGTACTCCTTCTGACACCCGTATCGATCAGCATGTGAACCTGGACTGGGCCAATGGCAACAAGACCACAACAGTGGACTATGTTTCCAATACCACCAACGGCGCAAACTATCCCGTTACCGGCGACGATCAGAATACGTCTGTTCGCTGGAGCGGATCGGTAACGCCGACCATTTCCGGCGAGCAAGTCTTCAAGGTTCGTGCGGATGGCGCTGTGCGTCTGTATGTGAATGGTCAAAAGATCATCGACAATGGCGATGGCAACCCACTGCCCAACAACAGCATTCCGCCGACCATTCCGGTATACGGCAAGGTCAATCTGGAAGCGGGCAAGTCCTACGACATCAAGCTCGAGTACTCCCGCCGCAAGGGTTATATCTCAACCATGGGTGGCATGGTGGGCGTGCAGATGAGCTGGGCCTCGCTGGCTGCTCCGCAGGACCTCTCCAAGTACGATGCGGTTGTCATGGCTGTGGGTAACAGCAATGAGTATGAAGGCGAAGGTTTCGACCACGGCTTTGATCTGCCTGAGTACCAGAGCCAGTTGATCCAGAACGTTGCCAAGGTCAACCCGAAAACTGTGGTTGTTATGCATGGCGGCACCGGTCTGAACATGATTGACTGGGTAGACCAGGTCGATGGCGCACTACATGCCTTCTATCCGGGCCAGTACGGTGGCCAGGCATTGGCGGAAATCCTGTACGGGGTAGTCAACCCGTCCGCAAAAATGCCGTTCAGCATTGAGAAGAAGCTGCAGGATAACCCCGTCTATGCAGGTTTCCCCGAGTTCGACAACACCGGCAAGATTACCCGTATGGCCTACAGCGAAGGTCTGTACGTAGGCTACCGTGGTTACGAGATGAGCGGTATCAAGCCGCTGTATCCGTTCGGTTATGGCTTGTCCTACACCAGCTTCAAGTATTCCAACATCAAGGTAACGCCCAAGGTGGTAGTGGGTAACGCGCCTATCAAGGTGTCCTTCGATGTAACCAACACAGGGCAGCGTGCGGGTGCTGAAGTCGCTCAGCTCTATATTGGTCAGAACAAGCCGCAGGTGGCACGTCCGGTCAAAGAGCTCAAGGGCTTTGGTAAGGTGTTCCTGAATCCAGGTGAGACCAAGCGTGTCACGTTGCAGCTCAACGACCGTTCGTTGGCCTACTTCAATGAAGCCACCAACAACTGGGTTGTGGATGCTGATACGTTCAAGATCTCGGTGGGTGCAGCATCCAACGATATCCGCTTGACGTCCAGCCTGACCAACCCGTATCGCCAGGAATTGTCCAATTCGACCAGCAACCCGCTGTCGAAGGCCGACATCAAGGCGGTAACGGTCAAGGCCGCCAAGCAGTAAACCTGTCCGGGCGCGGATTTCGATCCGTGCCTGTGTACGGTTCCTCCCGATGCGCCAGGATTATTCCTGGCGCATTTCTTTTTGCAGCGCTTCGATCCGCCGATCTTTCTCGGCCCATAATGCGCCGACCCATTGCTGGACCTGCTCACGAAAAACGGGATCATTCTGATAGTCCCCCTCACACAGTGAAGGCTCCAGGGGAAGAGTGCGGATATCTACAATGACGCGCTTGACCTGGCCACTGAGCAAAGCCCAGAAGCCGGGCGGTTTCCCTTCGGGATAGAGAATCGTGACATCTAGAATGGCATCGAGCTGCTTGCCCAGTGAAGCCAGTACAAAGGCGATTCCACCTGCCTTGGGTTTGAGTAGATGATGGTAGGGTGATTGCTGCTGGGCATGTTTGGCTGGCGTGAACCGCGTGCCCTCCAGGTAATTCACGACCGTAACGGGCTGATCGCGAAATTTCTCGCAGGCCCTACGCGTGATTTCCAGGTCGATCCCTTTGAGTTCCGGGCGCTTTTCCAGCGTGGCCTTCGAATAGCGCTTCATGAACGGGTAGTCGAGTGCCCAGAATGCCAGTCCAAGGAAAGGGACCCAGATGAGCTCCTTCTTCAGGAAGAATTTGAAGTAGGGCGATCGACGATTGAAGGTTTGCACGAGGGCTGGAATATCGACCCAGGATTGATGGTTGGAGATGATCAGGTAAGAGCGATCCTTACGCAGGTTCTCGGCACCGCGTATGTCCCAGACCGTAGGAGTGCAGAGTGCGAAGATGACCTTGTCGATTTCTGCCCAGGTCTCGGCGATGGTCATGACCCCGCGCGAGCAGGCGTCGCGCCACGGCTTGTAGGGGCAGAGCAGCTTGAGCAGCGCAACCAGCATCAAGGGGCCAATCAAAATGAGGGTATTGATCAAGAGCAAAATGCCGCTAGTCAGTCCGACGATCAGATGACGCATGAAGTCTCCCTGAGTACTATTCTTTTCGTTAGCGCCATAAACATTCTGAGCCTCTACCGGGCCGCTTAGGCAGCAATGGCGTCTATGGATTATCTAGGACACTGATAACGGCTGTAATTGTTCATTATGCTTAAGCGTATTCCCGTTTCGCAGGCCCGTCTGGGCATGTATGTGAGCGAATTTTGCGCACCATGGGTAGATCATCCCTTCTGGAAGGGGCATTTCGTCATTCGTTCACCGAATGAGCTGCAGCGCATTCTGGACAGTGACATCGACGGGTTGTGGATCGATGTTAGCAAGGGGACTGATGTCGACTCAGCCCAGTTAAGTAACATCGCTGAGGCGCCTGTGTCTGGAGTTGCCGCTCGAGTTGAAATGGCTGAAGAGATAGAGCGGGCCAGAGTGCTCTGCGACAGCGCCAAGACAGCCGTCAAAGGCATGCTGGAAGATGCACGCATGGGGCAGGTCGTCGAGATGGGCGATGCTGCCAGTCTGGTCGAGGAAATCTCCAATTCGGTGCTGCGCCATCCCAATGCTTTGATCAGCCTGGCGCGACTCAAGACCTCGGATGAATATACCTATCTGCATTCGGTGGCCGTGTCGGCGCTGATGATTGCCGTTACTCGAACGCTTAGCCTGGGTGAGACGGCCGCACGGCAGGCAGGTCTGGCCGGTTTGCTCCATGATATCGGCAAGATGACGATGCCGCTGGAGGTGCTCAACAAGCCGGGCAAGCTGACGGATGAAGAGTTCATCATCATGCAGGGTCATCCGAGGGCCGGGGAGCGCATTCTCACAGCGTGGCAAGCTGATGAGACAGCCATCGATGTCTGCCTGCATCATCATGAGAAATACGATGGCAGTGGTTATCCGGATAAGCTGTCCGGTGAGCAGATCAGCCTGATGTCCCGCATCGCCACAGTATGTGATGTGTATGACGCGGTAACGTCGGATCGCCCTTACAAAAGAGGCTGGGACCCGGCCGAGTCCGTCAAACGGATGGCTGAATGGAAAGGGCACTTCGATCCGCATGTCTTTCAGGCATTTGTCAAAGCGGTCGGCATTTACCCGGTCGGCTCGCTGGTAAAGCTGGAAAGCGAGCGCCTCGCGGTGGTGGTGGAGCAGAACCCCAAGTCACTGCTGACACCGACCGTAAAGGTGTTTTATGACGCAAGGCACAAGAAGCCGATCGGGCATGGAGTGATCGATTTGCCACGCCTGAAAGGCTACGACCGCATCATTGGACGTGAGTCGCCCGAGGCTTGGGGATTCGATAATCTCAGTACGTTGTGGACATAGCGGCCCTGGCGCGGGAGACTTCTGTCCGTGATCCTGCCGGAGTGATTGAGTGAAACGTTTTTTATCCCTGCTGGGCCTTTTGAGCCTGCCTGTGCTAGCGACGGCCGAGCCGACGCTCTACGGCCGCTACGAGACATTCCGTCTACCTGAGCTGGGTGTATCCTTGCCGGCCAAGATGGATACCGGGGCCTGGACCGCCTCGCTGTCGGCCAAAGACATCAAGACGTTCGAGCGTGACGGAGACCAGTGGGTCAGCTTCCGTCTGGCGACGGAGAAGGCGGATGACACGGTATTCGAGCACCGTCTGGCGCGAATCAGCAAGATCAAAAGCCGCTCGGATGAGGGCGATGAAGACGGTGAGGATGATACGCCGTCCAGTGCACAACGCCCGGTCATCGAGATGGAAGTCTGTGTAGGCGATGTGTCCCGTACCATCGAGGTCAATCTGACGGACCGCAGTCACTTCCGCTATCCGCTGCTGATTGGAGCCAAGGCCTTGCGCAAGCTGGATGCCGCGGTTGATCCCAGGGAAAAATACGTGTCCGGATCGCCTCGCTGCTAAGGCTGGGAGGCGCCAGCCAAGACTGGCGCCTGGAAACGATTAGCGTGCCTCGGGGCGGGTTGCCTGCATCGAGGGACGCTGATCCGCCTCGGTGTACCAGGCCGCCAGCTTGGGATACTCACCGCGCCAGTGCCAGTTGGATACACGCAGGTCCAGATAGCCCAGCAGGCAGGCCAGTCCAATGCAGGCCATATCGAAGTGGCCTTCAAGCTCGGGCAATGCCGTCTGCTCAAAATAATCCAGCGAACGGGCAATCTTCTCATGCTGGTTATCCAGCCAGAGCTTCCACTGCATGCCCGGTGGTCGCATGAACGTCTCGTAGCGGATCTGTACGGCCGATTCGGTCATGGCATCGGCCAGGGAGGCCAGTGTCATTCGCCGCCAGCGCTCGGGACCCTGCCGAGGAATCATGGGGGTGTGCTGATGCAGCGTATCCAGGTAATCCAGAATGACGCGGCTGTCATGCAGGGTAGTGCCATCTTCCAGGCGCAGCGCCGGAATCTTGCCTGACGGGTTGGCATCGATGACATCACGATTGGGATTGAGGGGCGTCTGCTGGACGATCTCCAGCTCAACCTGCTCGATCAGGTCGGTCTCGTGCAGCATCACGACGACCTTGCGGCCGAACGGGGATGCGGGGGTGTGATAGAGGATCATCGACATCACGCACTCTCTTCATCAAAGCTTAACAAAAGCTGAACTGTGATCGTCCGCGATGCATGGGTTGTTATGCAAGCCTTATGCATGCTCAATCCTACTAGTGTCGAATCATCAGGTCCCTTTCTGATGGACAAAAGCCGGCTTGGCACCGGCTTTGTCACAACTTACGCGATTACCACTTGTAGGTAACGTTGGCGATCACGCTACGCTGGTCACCGTAGTAGCAGTAATAACCATCACAGGTAGAAATATAGTCCTTGTTGAACAGGTTGGTGGCATTCACGCCTACGGAAGCGCCCTTCAGACGATTGTCGAGGCGGCCTAGATCGTAATGTGCGGCAGCGTCATACAGGGTGTAGGAGCCGACATGGCCTTCCCAAGTGTTGCCTTGATTACCGTAGGTATCACCTACGTAGCGGACGCCAGCGCCTATGCCGAAGCCGTCTAGTACGCCTGTATGCCATGTATAGTCAGCCCAGAGCGAGGCTTGGTGTTCAGGGATGAGCTGCAGGCGGTTGCCTTTGTACTGTCCATCCTGAACCTCCGTATCAGTGTAGGAATAAGAGGCGATCATCTTGATGTTTTGGGTAAGGTCTGAGGTTGCCTCAAGCTCTACGCCTCGGACTTTGACTTCGCCTGTCTGACTTGTAATGGGATTACCGTCTTCGTTGTAGTTAGTAACCTGAACGTCCTTTTGCGTAAGGTCATATACCGCCGCAGTTAGCAGTGTGTTGGTACCTGCTGGTTGGTATTTCACACCAACTTCATATTGTTTGCCCTCGGTAGGCTTGAATGATTGCGTAGCACTGACGTCGGCACCGCTGCTTGGTTGGAAGGACTCTGAGTAAGAGATGTAAGGAGCCAAGCCAGAGTCGAAGACATAACTGAGGGATATGTTCCCAGTAAAAGCTGAATCACGATCTTTAGGGTGGGCACCGTTTGCTAAGGCATTGTAAAACTCGGTGTCAGTAGTAACCCAGTCTTTACGTCCGCCCAAGGTGAGGCGCCAGTGATCAAGAGCAATCTGATCCTGAGCATAAAGGCCTGTCTGGTGGATTTTCTGATTGTAGTCATACCAGGCGTTTGACCGCGCCGGGCGTTCTATAGGTAAGCCATAAACTGGATTATGGATGTTGCTCGCAGGCGCTGAGCCAAAAATCGACGTGTAGTTTGTATTCGAACGCTGATAATCCAGACCTAGCAATAAGGTGTGCTGCAAGTCGCCAGTATTGAAGTCTGCCTGGAAATTATTGTCGATGGCGAATTGGCTGATGTCTTCATCAGTTGAGGTTGTGCTGCGTTGTACGGTGCCGTCAGGGCTGACTGCAGTAGCGGAGCCGCCAGCTGTAATTGTCTGAAACTCTAAGTCGCTCTTGGTATACCGTGCGTTTTGACGGAACTGCCACACATCGTTGATACGATGATCGAACGCGTAGCCTAGCGAGTAATAGGTGCGGTCATAGTATTCCCAATCCGGATCGCCCAGATTCTTATGATGAGAAACCTTGCCCCACGGGCCATCAATCTTGGTGCCTTGAAGAGGTAGGAACTGGCTAGTCGCGCCCGTATCGTCGCGCGTGTACTGCGAAAGGAACGTCAGGTGCGTGTCGTCATCGATATTCCAGGTCAGGCTGGGGGCGATGTTGTAGCGCTTGTTTTCGATGTGATCGATCTGCGTGTCGCTGTCACGCACCACGCCGCTTACGCGATAAAGCACGTTGGCGTTTTCATCGAACGCACCGGTGGTGTCGAAATTGATCTGGCGATGGTTGTCACTGCCAACTTCGGCACGCACTTCATGACTGGTTTCAGCCTGGGGACGCAAACTGACCATGTCTATTAGGCCACCGGGCGGCGTCTGCCCATAGATGGAGGACGCGGGGCCGCGCAGGAGGGTCAGGCGTTCAAGGTTCCAGGTTTCAGGCTTGGGGTCGACATAGACGCCGTCCGGCAGGCGCAGCCCGTCCAGGAATCGGGTCGGCTCAAAGCCCCGTACCCGCAGCCAGTCGGCCCGGGTATCACTGCCGTAGCTGCTGGCTACGATGCCAGGCATATAACGTACGGCATCATCAATGTTATGCACGGCGCGGTCGCGCATCTGCTCGCGGGTGGCAACCGACATGGAGCGAGCCGTTTCCAGGATTGGCGTATCGGTTTTGGTGCCGGAAGCAGAGCGGGTTGCCACATAACCCTCTGCGGGGCCCCAGGCATTTTCCAGCTCACCGGCGGTAATGGTGGTTGATGCCATGCTCAAGGTGTCGCCCGGTGCTGGCAATACGCGTACGGTGTAGACGCCGGGTTCGCGTTCGGTCAGCTCAAGCCCGGTTCCCTGCAGGGCCTCGCGCAGGGCCTCGGTCGCTGCGTAGCGGCCATTGACCGGATTCGACGTACGGCCGGAGGCCACCGAAGGGTCAAGGCTCAGGGTCAGACCCGCTTCGCTGGCGATACGGTTCAGCGTGCTGGTCAGAGGCGCAGCGGGGAGTTGGTAGGTGCGCTCAGCGGTGGTCGTTTGGGCGTGGACTAACGTGACATGACCTAAGACAAGTGCAGCGGCAAGCAAGGAAGGACGGAAAAGCGACGACATGGCTCTCTCCAAGAGGCGAATGCGAATTCGTTTCATTGCCGAATGAGAATGGCAAAGTGATAGAGCCGTCTTGGAATATTTTTGAATAACGAAGATAGAAAAACGCAGAAAACAAGCGTGTCGTGCTGAAACCCCGTTGGTTAACGGGGTTTAACGGCCAGCCACCAGCGCGTGTGTTGCTCGATTCGTATCGGTGTATTGAGGGCGAGGGCACGCAGAGCCTGGTCAGCATCGTGCAAAGGGAAGGTGCCCGTTACCCGTAACGTGGCAATGGCCGGATCAAGGGTGATGAGTCCGGTGCGCTCGTGACTCAATGCCGCCACGACATCGCTCAGGGGTTGGTTATCGACCACTAGCATGCCGTGAGTCCAGGCGTCAGCATTGGCTGGTGCATCCTTGAGCTCATCCAGTCGGTCCGCCATCATGAGGACCTGCTCGCCTTGAGGAATGACCGCCTCGCCAAGACCAAAACGCGGCTGTGCCGCCACAGCCGATTGCAGGACCGTCAAACGCGAGCCGCGTGATTCCTCTTCCACGAGAAAGCGCGTACCCAGCGCCCGCATTCGTCCGGCCTGGGTTTCCACGATGAACGGGCGACTGGCGGTGTCGTGCCCGGTTTCGATAAAGGCTTCTCCTGCCAAGAGAATTACCCGGCGCTCCTGCTCATCGAAGCGAACATTCAAGGCACTACGACCCGCCAGCACGATGCGGGTGTGATCAGGCAGCATCAGCGTGCGCTGTTCCCCCGTGGCGGTTACGTTATCAGCCAGGGCGTAACGCACCGGTACATGACGGTTTACCGCAATAAGGCTCAGAAGGCCCGCAAGGGCAATGACTAACGTGCTGCGACCCAAGCGCCGCCGCCCGTTGGCAGAGGGCTGCAACAGGGCATTTCGCGCAGCGGGTTGTTCTGCAATGCGCAGGCGTTGGTTGATGCCATTCAGCTGCTCCCAGGCACGGCGGTGTTCAGCATGCTCGGCAAGCCAGGTCTGCAGGGCGTTTAGCTGCTCCTGGCTGGTTTCTCCCATTTCCAAGCGTACTTGCCAGTCTATCGCCTGATCCAGAACCTGACGGCTCACAGGTCTTACATTCACACTGGTTCCCCGTAGAGGGCCACATAGCATTGCCGTAGCCCTTGAGCAATATATTGGCGAACCCGTGGAACCGATACGCCCAGGCGCTCGGCAATTTCAGAGTGGGTCAAGCCGTCGAGGCGATTATATAGAAAGGCCGCTCGAGCCTTGCTGGAAAGTTTGCCGAGCAGGCGATCAAGCTCCGCCAAAGCCTCGATAATCGAAGCCAGGGCTTCAGCGGAGGGGTAATGCTCGTCTGCCAGTGTGGACAGGGCCTCAAGATAGCTGCGCTCAAGGCTGGCGCGGCGGTAATGATCAATCAGGAGGCCTTTAGCAATCTGAGTCAGAAAAGCCCGCGGTTCGCGCATGGCAGGCAGTTCAGGCTTGGTCAGCAGCCGTACGAAAGTGTCCTGCCGCAGGTCTTCAGCGCGCTGGCTACACCCTGTCTGCCTGCGCAGCCAGCCTGTCAGCCAGTCGCTGTGGTCACGGTACAGCACGTTCAACCCAGGAGCTGCCTTTATTTCGCCCGTCGTCATGAACATTTCCGCAAATGGAAAAATGAGAACCGTTCTCACGTATTCTAAAGATCAGGCGAGCCGCGGTAAAGACCAGCGAAAAGCACGGATCTTGCCTTGAACAGGACAATTTAAGTGAGCAATTCATATACAAGGCGCTCATGACGGCCAATTTGGGAGCGGGTAGGGACCTTGACCGGTTTTTAATGGTCGTTGTTTTGAGCGCTTTGGCGATTCCGAGGGACAAAGTGCTGCACACCCCACCCAATACAATAAGGATCTGGTGTGATTGCTTTGAATTTTCCTCCTGTTGATAGCTCCTTTTTATGCATCGATCAGCGAGCAGCGCCTGCCGGGGAGGGCCCATGAAGGTAGAGCGCGAGCTGAGCCTGCGCGCTGTCTTGACCGGCCTGGTGTTAGGCATCGTGCTAACTCCCTCCAATGTCTATGCCGGGCTCAAGATCGGCTGGTCATTCAACATGTCGATCATCGCGCTGCTGGTGGGCTTTGGCTTCTGGCAGGGGCTGCTGGTCCGTAACCGGCACTGGCCTGCCTGGACATTGCATGAGAGCAATATCAACCAGACCGTCGCCTCGGCGGCGGCGTCCATTATTTCAGGTGGACTGGTAGCGCCGATTCCAGCCTACACACTGCTGACCGGTGAGCAGCTGGATGCCGTTCCGATGATGGCCTGGGTCTTTTCGGTCAGCTTTCTGGGCATATGGATCGCCTGGTATTTAAGGCCATCACTGATTACCGATGGCAATCTCAAGTTTCCTGAAGGCATGGCCACGCTGGAAACCATGACCCATATCTATACCCACGGACAGGAAGCCATGCGGCGCCTGTGGGTGCTGTTTGGAACGGCCGTGTTCTCCGGACTGGTCAAAGCTGTCGATACGTTTTACTGGACCTTTCCTCGCTGGTCGCCCACGGCGCATCTGGAGCGACTGACCTTTACCTTCGATCCGTCGCTGCTACTGGTCGGGTTTGGCGGCATCATCGGGCTGCGCGTCGGGTTGACGCTCCTTCTGGGCGCGGCCTTGGCCTGGGGTGGCATAGCGCCGTGGCTGCTGGCGCACGGGTTGGTAGAGCTTGCGCCTGGCAGCGAGGGGCCGCAGTTCGCAACGCTGGTGGAATGGCTGGTGTGGCCTGGGGTGACGATCATGGTGACTTCGACCTTGTCGTCTCTGGCCTTGCGTGTACTGCAGGTAAGAACGTTGGGGAAATCCCGCTCGGCAGAGACCTCCACTGTCTGGCAGCGGCCAAAACCCGGCCCGCTGGCAGGTCTGGCGTCAGCCATCGGATTGATCATCGTGCTACAGGCGGCCCTGTTTGGCATTGATTGGTTCATGGCCTTGCTGACCATTCCGCTGGCGCTGTGCCTGGCAGCTGTGGCGGCACGTGTCGTGGGAGCAACCGGTATTCCTCCAATCGGTGCCATCGGGCAGCTGTCGCAGCTGAGCTTTGGCATCGTGGCGCCGGGGCAGGTGCCTATCAACCTGATGAGTGCCAACACGGCCGGTGGCGCAGCCGGACAATGCACGGACTTGATGAATGACTTCAAGGTAGGCCATGCCATCGGGGCGACTCCTACCAAGCAGGTGATTGCTCAATGCCTGGGGATTGCGATAGGCAGTATGGTCGGGGTGCTGGTCTACCAGACGCTTATTCCAGATCCGCAAACCATGTTGCTCACGCAGGAGTGGCCTGCTCCGGCCGTGGCGACCTGGAAAGCCGTGGCGCAGACGCTGACCTCGGGCCTGGACTCACTTTCTGCCAGCATTCAGTGGGCCATGCTGATAGCTGCCGTTGCAGGCGTGGCCCTGGGCGTATTGGATGCCTGCGCAAAGGATCGGCTGGCGCGTTACCTGCCCAGTGCCGCGGCGTTGGGGTTGGCGTTTATTCTGCCGGCTTCGATTTCCCTGATGATGGCCCTGGGCGCAATCCTCACCTGGACTGCCGGACTGCGCTGGCGCGGGCTAACCGAGCGGTTTGCCATTGCAGCGGCAGCAGGCCTGATTGCAGGGGAAAGCATTACGGGCATTGGCGCCTCGCTCTGGCAGCTGCTGCACAACCTGTAATACCTGTCGGGCGCTGGAGGAGAGTCAGAATCTGGCAGTTTGGACTGCATCGCATTTTTAGTCCGATGGCCCGCACGTTTTGAACTAACGTAACGGTTATCGGTATGTATACAGCGATTGCACGGAACGCTCAGGGAAACGGAGCAGAGAAAGGACGCCAGGGCCAGGCGTGGTGCGATACGGACTTCAAGGTCAACGCTCATGAACAAGAATGCGTGGCTCGTTCTCTGCCTTTCGGGCCTTTTGGCGGCATGGCCTGCCCACGGCGCGCCCAGGCCGGTAGGTTATGTCATGACCGTACAGGGCAGCGTGACTACCACACTCAAGGGAAAGCCTGTCGCGATCAAGGTGGGCACGCCGGTGAATGTCGGCAGTACCTTCGAGGCCGGAGACGACGGCTCCTTCGGGATTACACTCGAGGACGGGTCTGTTATGTCGTTCGGGCCGCAATCGACATTCACGCTCGAGGCCTTTGCGTTTGCTCCAGCCAAGGGGGCCTTGAAGCTGGCTGCAAGACTCAAGCAAGGCACATTGAATTACGTGGCGGGGAGCATTGCCAGGCTCAAGCCCGAGGCAGTCGAGATTCTCACGCCTCACGGAACCATTGCCTCGCGCAGCGCCCAGTTCATGGCCAAGGTCGACCATGAGTAAAGCGTTTCGCCAAGCTGTGTGGTTGTTGTTGGCCGTGTGGCTGGCAGGGTGTAGTTCCAAGTCCTATGTGGTGCTGGTGGATAGCCCTTATGGCCAGACGCGAGATGTCACGGTCACGACGCCCACAGGCACGACCCAGATCGACAGAACCCAGCAGGCTGTCAGCCTCGACAAGGAGGCGCCGGGGCGGACCTTTACCCTGCCGCCCAAGCAGATTCTGATGGACTTTACCCCCGCGCTGGCAGCCCAGCCGACGCTTCCGGTGTATTACACGCTGTATTTTGAGGGGGCCAGCAACCGGCTCACTGATGAGTCACAGGACACGCTGCAGCGCATTGTCGATACGCTGCGTAAACGCACGCCCGCGGCCGTCTCCATTATCGGGCATACCGACACCCTGGGCAGTGCCTCGATCAATGAAAAGGTGGGTTTGCAGCGTGCCCAGCTGATTGCCCGCCAGTTGCAGGCCCGGCATCTCGACTTGCTGGATCTGACAGTCGCCTCCCATGGCGAGGAGAACCTGCTGATCCAAACGCCGCCTAATACAGCAGAGCTGCGCAATCGCCGGGTAGAAGTCATCATCCGATGACCGTCTTCCCGTCCTGAACCGCTTGAGGGTTCGTCAGTCTTAGCTATACGAGTACGGCCGGCCTGACGGGTAATGCTTCCCGGTAGACTATCCTGCCTCTCCTGACTTATCAGACCGCACGCCACGCCACCGAAAAGGAGCCGCAGTGAGCATTTACGGCGAGTATAAGATCGACTGCCATACCCACCTGCTAGAACCCGCCCGTTTTCCCATTGCCGATACTGCTGTGTATACCCCCGTCGCTCAGGAAGTAGGGACCTCGACGCAACTCCAGCATGTCTTCAATGCTTATGGCGTACGTCACGCCGTTGTAGTCACGCCACCGGCCATTTATGGCGAGAACAACCGCTGCCTGCTCGATGGGCTTGCCCTGGGGTTTGGTCGTTGGAAGGGCATTGCCGTGGTCGGGCCTCGCACGAGTACCCGAGAGCTCAAGCGGCTCAAGGAGGCCGGTGTAGCAGGCGTCCTGCTCGATGTGGTCACGAATGGTGTGTCGGCCTGCCTGAAAGCGGAAGAGCTATTCAATCAGTTGGCTGAGCTGGAGATGCTGGCCCAGCTGCACGTCGAAAAGGCGCAGCTAAGCGAACTGATGCCATTGATCGAGCGCACCCGCACCCGGCTCATCATTGATCATTGTGGCAGACCTGATGTGGTGGCAGGCATCGCGCAACCCGGATTCCAGAGCCTGCTGTCGCTGGCAGGAACTGGACGTGTGTACGTCAAGCTATCAGGGCTTTCGCAGTTTTCCGCCGAGGCCTATCCCTACGTTGATACCCATTCCTACGTTCAGGCGCTTCTCGAAACCTTCGGCCCCGAGGCCTGCCTGTGGGGATCGGACTGGCCTTTTCTGAATTCACCGGAGCGGATTGATTACGGACTGCTCCTCAAGCTGATCGAGAATCTGATCCCAAGTCCGGGTGCAAGGCGGCAAGTGCTCTGGGACACGCCTCGCAGATTGTTTGGTTTCAAGTGGTAGTTGATTGTCCGACTAATGGCTAGCCGGGTAATTAAAGTTGCCCGTCAATGCAGCGATAAGCCCAATAGTAACAATCTATTTCAGGTGCTTTATGGGCTTTCGTTCATTGAATATCGCGCCGCGCTCCGCGATCTGTTTTGCGCTCTTTGCCTTGCTTATCCTCTTTCAAGGCGTCTATTCACTCAAGCAATCCGCTTCGATGAATGAAGCGGAAAAAATGGTCGAACTCAATGTCCTGCCAACGCTCAAGGTGCTCGGCCAGATCGATACGACCCTGATGCGCATTCGTCTGGATAACTCCCGGCTGCGTGTGGAAAGCGATCCTGCATCCAAGAAGGCTGATGCCCTGAAGGATATCCAGATCGCCCGTACGGAGCTGCTGGGTTACGTCGACCAACTCGGCAAGGTGATCGTGACCAAGGCAGGCCATGACACGTTCAATGCGCTCTCCAAAGGCCTGAGCGATTACCTCAGTATCCATCAGCGCTATCTGGATCTGTTGACCAACGGCAAGCTGACGGAGGCCGTGGCGCTTTCCAGCGGTGAGATGTTTGCCGCCGCTGAGGCGGTCAAGAACGCTATCACCACGCTCAAAGAGGAAGCTGATGTAAAGGCCAGTAATGCAGGGCTGCATGCCGATGACGTGTATAGCAGCACCCGAACGATGACAGCTATCATCGTAGTGGCCGCGTTGCTGGCTACCGTACTGCTCGCCTGGCGACTCACGCACAGCCTGGTCGCACCGATTCATCAGTCCCTGCAGGTTGCCCAGCGCATTGCCAACCGGGATTTCAGTGTCGCGATTGAGAGCCATGGTAACGATGAACCGGCCCGTCTGCTCAAGGCATTGGCCGTGATGCAGTCGAACCTGCGTGAAACACTAGGTCATATCAGTGATTCGTCGGCTCAGCTGGCATCAACTTCCGAGGAGATGTCCGCGGTCACTGAGGAAACGACCCGTGGTGTGATGCGCCAGAATGATGAAATCGAGCAGGCGGCTACGGCGGTCAACCAGATGAGCGCCGCGGTAGATGAGGTCGCTCGCAACGCGGCGTCAGCGTCCGAGGCGGCGTTGAGTTCCAGCCAGGCGGCCACGACCGGGCAACTGAAGGTGTCCCAAACGCTTGAGGCCATCAACGAGCTGTACGACAGCGTGGAAGCGACGGCTGGAGAGGTTCAGGGTCTGGCCGTCATGACACAGGATATCAGCAAGGTGCTGGACGTGATCCGCGGAGTGGCAGAGCAGACCAACCTGCTGGCACTCAATGCTGCCATCGAGGCGGCGCGTGCAGGGGATGCCGGGCGTGGGTTTGCGGTGGTGGCCGATGAGGTGCGTGGTTTGGCCCATCGGACGCAGGAGTCTACCCGTGAAATCGAGAACATGATCGGCTCGATTCAGGCGGGTACGGACAAAGCCGTGCAGTCCATGGCCCAGAGCAGCAGCCGCGCTCACGGAACCCTGGACATTGCCCGAGCGGCAGGAGAGGCGCTGACCACGATCAACAGCTCCATTGCCGAGATCAACGAGCGCAACCTCCTGATCGCCACGGCTTCTGAAGAGCAGGCACAGGTGGCGCGGGAAGTGGACCGCAGCCTGGTCAGCATTCGCGATCTGTCCATGCAGACAGGCTCTGGCGCCCATCAAACGGCAGCTGCTTCGAATGACTTGTCGCAACTGGCGGTATCGCTTAATGGATTGGCGCAGCAGTTCCGGCTGTAAAGGCCAACCGGTGTACAAAACCCTTCCTGCCTGACCGGGGAAGGGCTTTTCTCTGCTTAATTCAGGTGCTGTTGGAGTGCTGCCAGCTGCGCGTGAACCTCGCTCAGGCTTGGACGGGACACTACTTGTGTGCTCAGGCAACTCGCGAGCAGGTCAGACAGCGCCGCATGGGTCGTTTCTTCGCCCGCGGTAGGCTCACAGCGTTCCAGCAGCTCTTCCAACAGGCAGCCAAACGCCCGGGTTTCAAGGCGCTCCAAAGCCTTCTGTTGCGTCGGGTTATCGGAGGGCAGGAAGGACGCGCCGCCAAAGTCACCCAGCAGCACATCGCCCTGTTCAGTCCACAGGATATTGTGGGCGTACAGGTCACCATGCACGATACCGCGCTCATGCAGGTGCTCGGTGGCCGAGGCGATCCCGAGTGCCATGCGCAGCGCGACGGGCAGCGAAAAACGCGTGTCCGCCGGGTATACATCGCGGGTGCAGGTGGCAAAGCTGGGCGGGCCAGCCAGGTTTTGAAATTGTGGATCGATCAGCTGCATGACCAGCCCATCCGTGCCCTCGGGGTGATGCACGACCTGCCCCTCCACATCGATCACGTTCGGGTGTGCCCCTACGGCAATCGAGGCGGCCATTTCGCTCTGAGGTGTACCGTCGCTGGTCATGCTGCCCTTGAACAGCTTGACCGCTACGATCTTTGAGGGGCCGGAAGGCTGTTTCCAATCCGCCTGGTAGATGAGGCCCGAGGCGCCTTCGCCCAGCTTGTGCTGGAGTGCAAGGTCCTTCCAGTCGATCCGGTTGATGGGTGCGCTGGGAGAAACGTTGGCCGCTTCGCGTGCCTCGCTCAGAGGATTGTCGGCGTAGGCAAGCCAGGTCAGCCGCGGCAGCGACAACAGCCAGTCCGGCAGGGCGGCAAAGCGGTTGGAAGAAATACGGAGCAGTTCCAGCTTATGACAGTCGGTCATGGTTTCTGGAAGTGCCTGCAGGCGGTTACCTGCCAGCATGAGCTTTTGCATGCCGCTGCACTGACCCAATGAGTCGGGCAGGGTTTCGATCTGGTTATTCGTCAGAATCAGCCAGCGTAGCGAAGGTGACAGCGCTGCTGCCGGCACATGGCGGATCTGATTGGCCTTGAAGCCCACCATGCTCAGCTGAGGGCATTCACTCAGCACTTCGGGCAGATGCGTGAACGGGTTGTCGGAGCAGAACAGGATACGCAGTTTCTTGAACCGTCCCAGGTCATCCGGCAAGTGGCTGAGCTGGTTGCCGGAGAGGTTGAGAATCTCCAGGGAGTCGGCCAGTTCGAAGATCTCGCGGGGAAACTCCGTGAGTCCGCACGACAGGTCCAGTCGTGTCGCGCCGGCCAGCTTGCCAGCTCGCAAATCCGCAAGTGTATCCATGACGGTCTTCCAATCCTGAAGTATTAGCTATTTTGACACAGTGCACGGAGCGTCACTGTGCATCCCAGCGCCTTTGGGCTGGGCCGGTTAAGTAAGTGGCTCAAACAGAGGCGCCAAATGTCATTTGGTTCAGGGGGAGCCGCGAAAATGTGATGGTGATTCGCTGCGCGGTTGTATCGAGCGCCTACAGACACTTGAGTATGCCTGTAGGGCAGTTCAGGCGTCTGCATTAAACCGAAGCAGGCCCTGGCGCTTGAGTTTCTGGGCAATCTTGATAAAGGCCTGAGTGGCGGGCGACGCCTGGCGCTCATCGAGCAGGGCCAATCCGACACTGCGCTTGACCCGTGGTCGCAGGGGCTTTTTCACGTAGCCCTCGTGGCCGCGTTCCGCCGGCAGCGCCAGTTCCGCCAGGATGGTCACGCCATCGCCCCGTTCGACCATGGACAAGGTGCTGAGCAGCTGGGTGCTGTGGTAGCGCGTATTGGGCACCAGCTTGGCGGCATTGAACATGTGCGCTACCAGGTGTGCCGACCCGGCCTCGGTCATGATGAACGGATCGGGACAAAGCTCCTTGAGCGTGACGTCAGCTTTGCTGGCTAGTGCGTGGTGAATGGGCACCAGGGCGACCATCTGATCTTCGGCAATGGGGAAGGTGTCGAAGCGCTCATCGGGCAGGACGACAAAGCCGATGTCGATACGACGATCCTGCAGCCACTGGACCACTTCCCGGTCCCGACCTTCGTCGATATGCACCTCGATGCCCGGATAGGCCTGGCGATAGGCATCCAGAATGACAGGCAGCAGTTTGACCGAAGAGGTCGGGCCGAAGGAGCCGATGCGCAGCGTGCCTCGCTTCATGCCGCGCGCATCGCCAGCCTCCTGCCGCATCGTTTCGGCCAGCCCGAGAATGCCACGGGCACGTAGTACGAGGCGCTCACCTACTGCAGTCAGCTCCAGGGCCGACTGGTGCCGGTTGATCAGCTCGACACCCAGCTCGGCCTCCAGCGCCTTGATCGCATGGGACACCGCCGACTGAGTGATGGACAGCCGCGAAGCTGCCGACGTGAAGCCTTTCAGCTCTGCCACAAGCACAAAGATTTCAAGCTGGGTAAAGGTCATGGCGCCTCGCTGGCTTCATGAGTAAATACTCATTTTTTTATGAGTAAGGATTAGTGGAATTATACGCATCGTTCAGGACCTACTCACAACGACAACATGTCCTGCGCACTGCCTGATGGGGTTATAGGCGCTTTGGATAGAACGACGGCTTGCCCTGTAACGCACCGGCAGCCGACACCACGCACGATAAGAGCGACAACAGCAGGTGCTATCCGGTTAACGCTATCCAGAGCTTTTTCTTACTCGGCATAGGGATATAGAGGGGCGGGTATGAGTGCTAATGTCAGGTGTTTCAATGGCTGTCTGCTAACCGACGGCTGTTCGTCCATATGGCCCGAAATCAACGTGCCGTTCCTGTCGCTCAAAGGCGTGCCCGAGGCGGTCATTGCCCAAGAGCCTACCCAGGCCATCTTTCGTTCGCTGCTCAAAGGCTTTGATGCCATTACCGGCTGCGAACTCAAGGACATCTACAAGTTTGCCCGTTACCTCAATGCGATCTCGGAGGATATGCCTGCCGAGCTGGTCAATGTGGTGCGCGCCTTCCGCAAATGGGTCGAATTCGACTACGTTGGGGCACGCTCGCTCTTTCAGGCGCACCTTCACGCGTATCCCACGGATGTGCAGGCGCTCTTCTTTATTCACATGCTGGACTTCTGCACCGGCCGAACCGCCGAGTTGAAGCCGCTGTTTGCCTTGTGTGATGAGTACATGGAGGAATCGCATCCGCTGTACTCGTTCTACCTGTCGATCAAGTCATTCGTGCTGTGCGAATGCGGGCTATTCGATGAGTCGCTGGCGACGGGGTTGGAGTCCGTGCGGTACTGCTCCGCGAATATTTACGGCATCCACGCCGTTGCTCATGCCTTGCACGAAAAGGGTATGTGGGTAGAGCTGCGTGACTTCCTGGAAGACTCCAAGGAAGAGTGGATTCGCAACCCGGGCATGCGTATGCACGTGTACTGGCATCTTGCGATTACCTACAAGCAGCTGGGCAATCACGCGGCGGCAAAGATGGCGTTTCTGGAGTTCTATGCACTCAAGAACGACCGCTTTTCCAAGCAGGATCTGGATGCAGTGGGCTTTCTCTGGCGCTTCAAGCTTGAGGATGTCAACAGCCATGAGTTCGATGAGGTCTGGAAGGAGCTGGCCATTCTCTGGTCTGGCAGCATCGCCACCTCGACCTCTCATTTTCACAATATGCACGCAGCCTTTGCCTTTGCCGGCGCCAACCAGCCTCTGCTTATAGAGAAAATGATGGCCGAGAGTGACGGCTTTGGTATCGAGCCTGATGCGCATCTCGCCGGGCTGGACATCATTCGGGCCATTGCCCTGTTTGCCCGAGGCCACTACGAAGAGTGTTACTACCTTCTTGCCGCCAGTCGACATCAATGGACGAGCCTGGGCGGCAGTCGTGCGCAACGGGAGCTGCTCGACCTGACCCTGAACTTCTGCAAGGCCCACGTACAGTCTCAAGCCGAGCTTGAGCGACTGATGTTGATGTAGGCAAAGGTGATTTGAATGTCGGACGCAACAGCCCTGGCGCAGCCAGATGACAAGCTCCTGGTGTATATGAAACTGACGGCGGTCTCGGTGATCTGGGGTGGAACCTTCGTGGCCGGGCGTTATCTGTCGGCTGGGGTGCCGCCGCTGGCATCTGCCGGCCTGCGCTTTCTGCTGGCCAGCCTCACCCTGGTGCTTGTGCTGGCAGTCACCCGACGCCTGTTTGTCAGGCTCAGCGTGAAACAGGTGATTCATCTTTTCTGGCTCGGGTTCTTTGGCATCTTCACGTACAACCTGTGTTTTTTTTACGGGTTGCACCTGATCAGCGCCTCACAGGCCTCACTGATTGTGGCACTGAATCCAGCCATGATTGCGTTGACGACCTTCTTTGTTGATCGCGAGCGGCTGGGGCTGGTCAAAACCGGTGGCATTGCGGCCTGCATCCTGGGCGCCGCAACGGTCATCGTCAGCAAAGACGCCTCGGTGCTTGAAGCCGCAGGCGGTAGCTGGTTGGGTAATCTTGTGATCTTTGGCTGTGTGGTCAGCTGGGTGATCTACAGCGTGTTTTCGCGGCCTCTGGTTCGCGAGATCGGCCCGCTGCATACCGTGACCTTCTCGGTGTTGTGCGGGACGGTACTGCTGCTATGTGTGTCGATCGGCACGGGTGATCTGAACTGGGGCGTTGTTGCCAGCCTGACCAAGGCTCAGTGCTTCAGCCTGGCTTATCTGGGCGTGATTGGCTCGGCGTTGGCGTATATCTGGTACTACGACGGCATCAAGCGGATCGGGGCTACCCAGTCGGGTGTCTTCATCGCCCTGAATCCGGTGTCCGCTGTCCTGATGGGCGTGGTGATTCTGGGCGAGCAGCTCACACCGCTGATGGTGGTAGGCGGAGGTTTGGTTCTGCTGGGTATCTATTACTGCAACAAGCCCACCAAGGTCATTTCTCTCGGCGTAAGCCGTACCGCGTGATCCGGCGCGCTTAACGAGCGCAGGTAGAGAGCTCCACCTCTGACCTGCGCTCAGTCCGGACGTTGGGTAGCCAAGGAAGGCTGCCATTTTTTAAATGCATAGCTGCATGTATCTGGTGCGGTGTTGCCTACCCCTGGCGCATGTCTGCATCCCTCCTTTACGGTATTTTTCACCTTTCTGGCACCAGCCTTGTTCGTGCCCCTGCGTGGTAAGTCGACTAGGACGTGCCTGAGGTCATGGGCATCCCGGTCATTGTCGCCAAGAGCTAAGAGGATGACTAAGCCGTTTGCACCCGAAGCCGTTTTAATCATTGGCGGTCCCTGTGGGGACTGAGCTGGTTGTCTTGCCGGTGCTCTGGCGGCAGCGCGGCGCTGGTAGCGGCGGCTCGCGTAGTGATGTGGTTCTACCTGGCACCGGCCTGGGCATCTGGGTGATCGTCTATTGCTGGGCGAGCCGCTGACAACCATTCGGTGGCCGGGTCGCGAAGAGGCGCAGAGTATAAGACCGGGGTTAAGCGGAGCCGGGCATTGACGCTGGCTGCAGAGCCTCCTAGGCTCCGCTTTTCCGAACCCTGGCGCGTGTTCTTCATGTATCCGAAAGTCGATGCTACCGATTGGCAACTGATCCGTCTGCTTCAGGCCAACGCCCGCGAGTCTACGGCCACGCTGGCCCGCAAGCTCAATCTGGCGAGGACGACAGTGGTTTCACGGCTGGCCCGGCTAGAGCGCGAGGGTGTAATCGCAGGCTATGGCGTACGTCTGGGTGCTTCGGTGGAGGCGGGCGCAGTCAGGGCTTATTGCAGTATTAGCGTGTTGCCAAGAAGCGCAGCGCAGGTGATCAAGGCTCTGGCGTCGATGCCGGAAGTAGAAGAGGTATCAGCAGTAAGCGGTGCGTTCGATTATCTTGCGTTCATCTGCTGCGAGCGGCATGAGCAGCTCGATGAATTGCTTGATCGAATCGGCGCCATCGATGGGGTCAAGCAAACCCAGACATCGATCATCCTGACCCGCAAGATTGACCGCCGCAGTGAGCCGTCCCGGTAGCTGACGGCTCACGACGCGTAGCCTTATGCCGGTTCGCCGTAAACGCGGCCGAACCGGTTGTTCAGAAAGACGTTCAGATCAATCTCTTCCTGGCGGATAAAGCCTGACTGCGGCAGTTTCTTCTCACGGAAAAGATCCAGTGCGGTACAGATACCGGCCGCTGTGGTGATCTGAATGGCACTGGTCAGCTTGCCTCGCTGTTCGGCCGCAAAGATCTTGCGGCTGAACACCTCCTGCACCAGCTTGCCATCACGCAGGCCGTTTACGGTCACGAAGACCAGTACCACGTCCTGCATCGTCGTGGGCACCGAGTCGCGCATGATGCGTTTCAGCGTTTCCTGATCACCTGCCAGACGCAGCTCTTCGAGCAGGAACTTCATCAGGTCACGATGCCCTGGATAGCGGACGGTTTTGTAATCCAGGGTTTCGACGCGACCACTCCAGGTTTCACATAAGGTGCCCAGGCCGCCCGAGGTGTTGAAGGCCTCGTATTCCACGCCGTCCAGCGAGAAATGCTCCAAGCCTTCCAGTGGCTGCACAAGATTCAGCGTGCCATGACGAACCGCCTCACAGGAGTGGCAGTATTCGTTGATCAGCCCGTCCACGCTCCAGGTCAGGTTGTACTTGAGTGAGTTGGTGGGAAACTCGGGCAATGCACCTACGCGCATCTTCACCTCGCGCACGCTGTCGAAGCGCGACGCCAGGGTATGCGCTGCAATGCCGATAAAGCCAGGAGCCAGGCCACACTGCGGCATGAAGGCCGTGGATGAGTCCTCTGCCAGATCACGGATCGTCTTGGTAGCATGGACGTCTTCGGTCAGGTCAAAATAATGGGTGCCTGTGGCCTTGGCGGCACGGGCTACCGGAATGGCCATGTGGTAGGGCAGGGCGTTGAGTACCGCGTCGCTGCCTTCAAGTACCTGCTCCAGGTCATTGCCGTCCGGACTCACTTCCCGTGTCTCGATGCCCAGCGCGGCCAGCCGCGCCAGAGCGTTGGGATCACGGTCAGCCACAATCACCCGGTAATCCCCGGAGTCCTGCAGCAGTTGACTGATGGTGTAGCCGATATGGCCAGCTCCGAGAAGCGTGATGTTCATGACCATTCCTTGTTGTTGTGTGGAGATGGCATCAGCTTAGGGAGGCGCGCTGTTAGTCATAAGGCGCAAAGCGTCTTTTATGAAGGGGCTTTTTCGTCGTTTCGACGAAATGGATAACGAAGCGTCTGTTTTCAAGCATAAGAGGGGTCAGGGTGGCCACTGGGGCACTATCTCATCACTTATTACTCAGTATGAAGTAGTGATCGCTGAGGCTTGAATTCAGGCATGATGGCTACTTGTCTCTTTTAAAGGTGATACAAGCGATGGATTATCATTTGTCGTCTAAGCTCACCGCCCTGAAATCAACCGTTGAAGAGGTTGTTGATCAGGCTATTGCTCCGCTTGCGAGTCAGGTGGACCAGAATTGCTTATGGCCTGCTCATTCGATAGAGGCCTTGTCCGAAGCAGGCCTCATGGGCCTCCAGGTTCCTGTGGCCCAGGGTGGCCACGGTCAGGGGCTCCTGGCCTTAAGCGTGATTACCGAAACCATTGGTAAGGCGTGTCCTTCTTCTGCGCTTTGTTTTGGTATGCACTGTGTCGGGACCGCTGTCATTGCGGCCAAAGCCACTTCATATCAGAAAGAGCATTATCTGGAGGCGATTGCTGCCGGTCGTCACCTCACAACCTTAGCGCTTTCTGAAAGTGGCTCAGGCGCTCATTTTTATCTGCCTGCAACTCAGATCGCCACGGTTGGCGATGAGTTTGTTGTGAATGGCATTAAGCAGTTTGTCACCAATGGTGGTCATGCTGATTCGTACGTAGTTTCTACAGTGGCAAGCGAGGAAGATAACGAGGAAGGCGATTTCAGCTGTTTGATTGTGGACAGCACTGCGCAAGGCCTGGAGTGGCAGGAGCCCTGGAACGGTTTTGGAATGCGTGGCAATTCTTCTCGAGCGTTAGGGTTGAACAACGTGCGTGTGCCTGCCAAAAATCTTCTGGGTGAGCCAGGTGATCAGGTGTGGTACGTCTTCGAAGTGGTTGCCCCGTTTTTTCTGATGGCCATGGCGGGTACCTATCTGGGTATCGCTCAATCCGCATTGGATGCTACCGGTGAGCATTTGCGTACGCGCAGTTATGCGCATTCGGGTGAAACGCTGCGGGATATCGAAACCTTGCAGACCCGTTATGGCAGCATGTGGATCGCTTTGGAAAAGACCCGATCACTGGTTCGCGAGGCGGCCCGATTAGGCGATCTGGGAGACCCGAATGCCCTGCCTTTCATCCTGGCCTGCAAGGCGGATGCAGGTGATACCGCTGTTATGCTGGCTAACGAAGCGATGACCATCTGCGGCGGCGCGGCTTATCGGGAGAACAGCCGAGTGTCTCAGATGCTCCGTGACGCCCGCGCCAGCCATGTCATGTCACCCACGACGGATCTTTTGAAATTATGGACGGGCAGAAGTCTGCTCGGTCTTCCCTTGCTTTGAGTACCTGTTGTGATATTTCAGACCGCTGTCATCATTGCGCCAGACGAACCCCGTGCTGGTAATGAGTTGTCCATGCTTGGCGCGGCGCTCCAATCGCAGGCATTAGACGTTCGTTACTGCCTGGATACAGACGTTTCAAACGGGCTTATCGCAAGCGATGAGCCCGCTGTTGTCATTCTCATGCCGTCGCTCGTTAAACCGGCTGCAGTGGCCAAGGCAGTGAGAGCTGTCTGGTCTCAGTGCGAGCTGATTTTTGTTCGTGCACCTGAACAAGGTGATGCGTTTAGGAAAAACCTGGGGCTGGCACCCATGCTGGGATCACACTGGTCCATTGCCGAGCTGGTTCCAGGGACGCTTGCCCTTCAGGCCGCCCAGGCCGCCAGTCGAGCGCGGCGTCGAATCAAGCTGCGTACTACTCTGGATCAGGCCAATGTCAGCTTAAGTGCTACGCGATCCGTAGACGATCATGAGTATCGTCGCCTGCGAGCTGCTGATTATTACCTGGCTAATTTCATCAATGCGGCGCAGGAAGCCATCATCGGTGTCGATGTGCGGCTGGATGTACTGTATTGGAGCGCAGGTGCTGAAGAGCTGTTTGGTCTGAGTGCCGACGAGACGGTAGGCCGTAATATCCGAGCTCTGCCATTTTGGGCACCCGTATTGGACGAGTCAGTTGAGCAGGTGATGGCGGGCAAAAAGATGCATGTGATCGAGTATCACTGCATGGTATGTGATGCCGAAGTCGTTCTTGAGGTGATGCTTTCAGGTGTTCGTGATGAATCAGGTACGCTGATTGGCGTATCAGTAACCATTCGCGATGTTTCGGCACTGGTCGCTGAGCGACTGGCCCATGAGGAATTTGGACGCGTCATCCGGCAGGAACGGCAGCATTTACAACAGCTGTTCGAACAGGCGCCGGGGTTTGTAATAGTCACCCAAGGCCCGCAGCATCTGGTTGAACTGGCTAACCGGGCTTTTTATCAACTGGTTGGTCATCGCGATATCATCGGCAAACCCGCTTCGGAGGCATTTCCTCGACTCAAGGATCAAGCCCTCTTGGAGTGGCTGGATCGGGTGTATTCCACCAAGCGGCCCCACACGGGGCGTAGCATGGCGGTCTATGTGCAACGTGTGCCGGATGCACCGGCAGAAACACGTTACATCGATTTTGTTTTCCAGCCGGTCATTGCTGAGAATGGGCTGGTAAGCGGCATCTTCTTCCAAGGACATGACGTTACGGCTCAAAAGCTCGCCCAGGAGGAATTGCAACGTTCCCGGGAAAACCTGCAGATGCTGGTAGAGGAGCGTACCCGGGAACTGGAGCGGAGCCAGCTGGCGCTGCATCAATCCCAGAAGCTTGAGGCGATCGGCAAGCTGACCGGCGGCGTTGCCCATGACTTCAATAACGTCCTTCAGATTATCGAAGGCAATCTTGAGCTATTAAGACCCGCATTAGGAAACAGTAGCAGCGGCATGGCCAAGCTGGATGCAGCCGTAGCGGCCGTTAGTCGTGGCGCAAAACTATCCTCGCAGCTATTGGCCTTCGCACGTCGACAGCCACTAAAGCCTGTTCCGACCAATCTGAGCCGCTTGCTGCACAGCATGGACGACCTGCTTCGCCGCGCCCTGGGAGAGAGCGTTCAGATTGAGACAATCATTGCGGGCGGTTTGTGGACGACCATGGTCGACCCTAATCAGCTGGAAAATGTCATTCTCAATCTAGCCATTAATGCCCGTGACGCCATGCAAGGCGATGGCAGGCTTACTCTCGAACTCAGTAATGCCATGCTGGATGACCATTACGCCCAGTCACAGGCTGACGTTGCGCCAGGGCAGTACGTCATGCTGGCGGTATCCGATACGGGATCAGGCATGTCGCCTGATGTGATGGAGCATGCCTTCGAGCCTTTCTTCACGACCAAACCTGAGGGCCAGGGAACCGGACTGGGCTTGAGTATGGCGTATGGCTTTGCCAAGCAGAGTGGTGGTCATATCCGCATTTACAGCGAGCTGGGCAGTGGCACGACAATCAAGCTATACCTGCCCCGGACTCATGAGATCGAGATTGCTTCGCCTGCAGCGGTTGGCGGCACGGTTATCGGCGGCGATGAAACGATTCTGGTGGTTGAGGACGATCTGGCTGTTCAAGCCACGGTCATCGACCTGCTAAGCGGGCTTGGCTACAAGGTACTACGCGCCAATGATGCACAAAGTGCGCTCAGCATCTTGCAGAGCGGGCTGCATATCGATCTGCTGTTTACCGATGTTGTAATGCCAGGTCCTCTGCGCAGCCCTGAGCTTGCACGTCAGGCCAAGCAGTTGTTGCCTGACATTGCCGTGCTGTTTACGTCAGGCTACACCCAGAACGCCATCGTTCACGGAGGGCGGCTTGATCCCGGTGTCGAGCTGTTGAGCAAACCCTATCGGCTGCATGATCTGGCACGCAAGATTAGACAGCTACTGGCCAGCCATAAGCCGGTACGGATAGATGATAACGTTCTGGTGCCTGCGCCTATCGAAAAAGCTGTCGGTACACAGCAGGTTTTGATACTGGACGACCAGACCGACCTGCTTTCCATGACCTGTGAGATGGTCGAAATGCTGGGATACACCGCCAAAGGTTGTGAAACTGCTGAAAAAGCACTTGAGGTCTTGGGACGATTGAGGTTTGACATCCTGCTGGCAGACGTCAACTTGCCGGGTATGTCTGGAATCGATCTTGCGTATGAAGCTGTACGCCAGCAACCTGGGCTGCGAGTCATTTTCATGTCAGGGGAAGGGACTGTATCCGCAAACATACAATCAATGTCATTGCCTAAACCCTTCAACCTGCAGCAATTAGAGGAGGCATTAGGGGCTTCCTGATAAGTACAAGCCGCTCTTGGGGTTCATGCAAGGCTGCTTTCGCCTGTAGCGCTTTATGCAAAAGGGCAGCAGTGAACACTAATCCTGCGAGGCCCTGGCAGGCAGCATATAGGACGAGGCGCTCCAATATTTATTCCCATGGCGCGTCTCGCTCTTCCAGCCGTGAGCGAGTAATTACCTGGCAGTAAGGCGGTTCATGATGCCATGACCCAGCAACAGTACCATCCCTTCTTCAGCCAGCGAGATGAGTCGCTGAGCAGCTCGCTGGGCCCGCTCGCGTGCTTTTGAAAACGACTCGACGCCACGTGAATAACCGCAGAGCCAAAGCATTCGAAAAACAAACGCTCACGTAAGCGGAGAAAGCCTGGGGCCAGGCCAGTGCAGGAAAGGAAGCTCCGCTTCGCTAAATAGCGTATCGGTTTGAAAGGGTTTCAACCCTAGCCTGTCGAGTGAAGTCAGTGCCCTGGGCATTGTGCTGCTGATGATATATTTCGCCTGAGCTGTCAGCTCACGCGTTGTTGGCGGAGCAGGATCATCCATGACCTCGGACAGGTTGTAATCACTGATCTAACGGTGCATATCAGAGGGCGAGACTTTGCCTGGACATGGTTTCAATGTTGGCTGTCCATGTCGCATAAGTATGATCTTCATCCCTGTCTTCCTGAAACTGTAGCCAGACTCTATTGATGAGCAAGCGATTAGCGCTTGAGTGACAACGCAGAGGATAGTGGGCGCCTTTGGAGTGCGCTCCGTTTCATGTTTCAGCTACGTGACGGTAAAGCCTGTTCAGACGTGCCGACCATAGCACAAGGGACAGGTTTGGAAGACGTTATGCTGGCTCGTGAAATCGACGCCTAGCATAAGGAATTGCCCATGAAATGCCCGCATTGCTCCGCCTCCATCAGTTTCTTCTCACCTGCAATCTTGGGGCCTGCCAAGCCCGGCGGTGCTCGGTATTGCAAGGCATGCCGTAACGCCTTCAAGATCACCAGAGGCTTCGGCCCAGGGCTTCTGATTGCCTTGGCGGTTGCTGTGGCAGGCTTTTTCCTGTTGCGCCCTATTCCTACAATAGGGCCTGTCCTATGGGGCGTGGTGACAACCGCTGCGGTTTTTATAGCCATTGCCCGTTTAGAAAAGCATTAAGGCAAGTGCCTGGGCTGCTTAGAGCAGCCCAAGCACGGTGGCCTACTTACTTGGCCGCGGTTACTCGCCAGATGACGTTACCCACATCATCCGCAACCAGCAGATCACCCTGCTTGTCATTGATGACCCCAACCGGACGGCCCTGAGCTTCTTCCTTCTGGTTCAGGAAGCCGGTCAGTACATCCTGGGGTGCGCCGTTGGGCTTACCGTCCTGGAAGGGGATGAAGACCACCTTGTAGCCGCTCTTGGGTTTGCGGTTCCAGGAGCCGTGCTGGCCGATGAACATCCCATAACGGTACTGCTCCGGCAAAGCATCGCCCTTGGAGAAGGTCAGGCCCAGCGAGGCGGTGTGGGTGCCAAGGGCATAGTCAGGCACGATGGCTTTGGCGACCAGGTCCGGGCGCTGCGGTTTGATGCGCTCGTCCACATGCTGGCCGTAATAACTGTAGGGCCAGCCATAGAAACCGCCGTCCTGAACCGAGGTGGCATAGTCAGGTACGAGGTCACTGCCAATCTCGTCACGCTCGTTTACTGTTGTCCAGAGCTTGCCGGTTTGCGGCTCCCAATCCATACCATTGGGATTACGCAGACCTGTGCCGTACAGCCGCATTTTGCTGGTGGCGCGGTCCAGCTCCCAGATGGCCGCACGGCCTTCCTCGATGTCCATGCCGTTCTCACCGACGTTGCTGTTGGAGCCAACCGTGATGTACAGCTTGCTGCCATCCCGGCTTGCAATCACGTTTTTGGTCCAGTGATGGTTAATGCCGGCAGGCAGGTCGACCACCTTGGTGCCTTTGTCCTGGATAGTCGTATCGCCTTCCTTATAAGGGAAGCGCACCAGTGCATCGGCATTAGCCACGTAGAAGTCATTGCCGACCAGGGTCATGCCAAAGGGCGAGTGCAGGCCCTCCAGAAAGGTCGTTCGGGTTTCGGCCACGCCATCGTGGTCAGCATCGCGCAGCAGGGTGATGCGGTTAGCGCTGGGCACGCCGGCTCCGGCCTTGCTCATCATCATGCCCTGGACCTGCTTGCGGATATTGAAGCCCGCCGGCTCTTGTGTGGGCTTGTTCGATTCGGCGACCAGAACGTCACCGTTTGGCAATACATAGATCCAGCGGGGATGATCAAGGCCGGTGGCAAAGGCGTTGACTTGAAGACCCTGGGCAGCAGCGGGTTTACCGCCTTCCGGCCAGCCGGTGGCGGGCGCTACGTTGACCAGAGGGATAAGGCTGGTCTTGGGCTCGGGAAGTTGCGGCTTGGGGCCATAGGCGGCATCTGGGCCAAGCTTGGACGGCTCGCCACATCCGGCCAGGGCAATAGCAAGCGCTGAAGCGTACAGGGGACGAAGATTGGTCATGGGTAACGCCTTTTATATAGTTGGTGATGCGTTCCATAGGTCCCGTCAGCCGCTACTGCAAAGGCGTATCAGCGAGACCTGTTCATTGCCTCCGCGCCTTGGCCTCACGACGTCTACGATGGAGGATCGGCTCGGTATAGCCGCTGGGCTGCTTCGCTCCCTCCAGAACGAGGTCCAAGGCAGCCCGAAAAGCGATATTGCTATCGAAATCAGGCTCCATGGCGCGGTAATGGGGATCGCCTGCATTTTGCTGATCCACCACTAGAGCCATGCGACGGAAAGCTTCGATCGTTTGTTCCCTATTAATCACACCATGATGTAACCAATTCGCAAGCAATTGGCTCGAAATACGCAGTGTGGCACGGTCTTCCATGAGTCCCACATCATCGAGGTCCGGCACCTTGGAGCAGCCGATCCCCTGATCAATCCACCGCACCACATAGCCCAGGATGCTCTGGACATTACTGTCCAGCTCTTCCTGGATCTCTTCGGCGTTGAGTTCGGCGACATCAACCAGCGGAATGCTCAATAGATCCTCTCGTGCGGCCGGCGCACGCTTGGCCAACTCGACCTGCCGTGCCGCCACATCGACCTGATGGTAGTGGATGGCGTGAAGCGTAGCGGCCGTAGGCGAGGGTACCCAAGCCGTACTGGCCCCGCTCTGGGGGTGGGCGATTTTTTGTTCGAGCATGGCGGCCATCATGTCCGGCATGGCCCACATGCCCTTGCCAATCTGCGCACGGCCACGCAGACCGCAGGCCAGCCCGACGTCCACATTGTTGTCCTCGTAAGCTCTGAACCAGGTGGCACGCTTCATGAGAGCCTTGCGGATAAGAGGGCCGGCCTCCATCGAGGTATGGATCTCATCGCCGGTGCGATCAAGAAAGCCGGTGTTGATAAACACGATCCGTTCCTTCACCGCAGAAATACAGGCCTTGAGGTTGACGCTGGTCCGCCGCTCCTCGTCCATGATACCGATCTTGAGCGTATGGCGCGGTAGGCCAAGGAGATCCTCGACCTGCCCGAACAGCGCGCCGGTAAAGGCTACCTCTTCCGGGCCGTGCAGCTTGGGCTTGACGATATACACCGAGCCCGTGCGCGAGTTGGGGCGCGGCGTGTTGCCGTTCAGGTTGTGCAGGGCGCACAGGCTGGTAAAGACGGCGTCCAGTATGCCTTCGGGAACCTCGTTGCCGTCGCGGTCCAGGATGGCGTCTGTCGTCATCAAAAGGCCGACATTGCGGACAAACAGCAGTGAACGGCCCGGCAGGACTAACTCGCTGCCGTCAGCAGCGATGTAGGGCCGATCCGGGTTCATGATCCGGGTAAAGGCCTTGTCGTTCTTGGTGATGTCTTGGGAGAGGTCACCTTTCATCAAGCCCAGCCAGTTGCGGTAGACCTGTACCTTGTCTTCGGCGTCTACCGCTGCGACAGAGTCTTCGCAGTCCATGATGGTCGTCAGGGCCGATTCGAGCAGAATATCGCTCACGCCTGCCGCATCGGCGTGGCCGATCGGGTTGTTGCGGTCAATCTGGATTTCGATATGCAGCCCATGGTGCCTGAGCAGAATGGCCTCCGGCTGCGAAGCCTGCCCGCGATAGCCGACAAAGGCGTCCGGCTCGGCCAAGCAAACGTAGCGACTGTCGCCAATCTCGGCCATGAGTTCGCCACGCTGGACACTGTAGCCTCTGACATTGCCATGGGAGTATTCGGCAAGCGGCACGGCTTCGTCGAGAAAGCCCCGGGCATAGGCCACAACCTTTTCGCCCCGGAGCGGGTTATAGCTATCGCAGATTTCAACCGTGCTGTCTTCAGGGATCGCGTCACTGCCATAGAGCGCATCGTATAGCGAACCCCAGCGTGCGTTGGCGGCATTGAGCGCAAAGCGGGCATTCGTGACCGGCACGACCAGTTGCGGCCCGGCGAGCTGGGCAATTTCCGGGTCGACATTAGCTGTCGTGACGCTGACCTCGTCCGGCTCGGGGAGCAGGTAGCCGATCTCTTCAAGAAAGGTGCGGTAGGCGTGTGCATCGTGTGGCTGTCCGGCATGCGCCAGATGCCATTGATCGATACGGGCCTGGAGCTGGCTGCGGGTTTCCAGAAGCGCTCGATTCCGCGGGGCGAACTCATCCAGCAGCCTTTCCAGACCATGCCAGAAATGGTCCATATCGATGCCTGTGCCTGGAATCGCCTGAGTCTTCACAAACTCATGAAGCACGGCGGCTATCTGCAGGCCGCCGATGGTTTTTCTTCTACTCATTGTTCGCCTCGCTTGGCTGCACGACGCGCCGACATTCGGTGGCTATCTGGCCATGTGACTAGGCCTCGCTGGAAAAGTGTCTGCCACAGGCAAAACGATGGCAGGTCCGTTCATGAAAAGTGGGTCGGCAAGGTTGGCTGGCTGTTCTACGCTGGAAAGATGATCAACCAAAAGGAGCGCTATCGTGGATGTTCTGGTCCTTACCATCATTGCCCCGGATCAGCCGGGTCTGGTCGAGCAGCTGGCCGACTGTGTTGCCGAGCGGGGCGGCAATTGGCTGGAAAGCCGCATGTCACGCATGGCAGGTCAGTTCGCCGGAATCCTGAGCGTCAGTGTCGCGCCGGAACAGCGCGACGCCCTGGTTGCCCAGCTGAAAGGGTTGGATGTGAGGGGCATGCGTGTGCTGGTAGCGGAAAGCCGGGTAGAGCAGGCACCCAAGCCTCAGCTCATCCAGCTGGATCTGCTGGGCAATGACCGTCCCGGGATCGTTCGGGACATTACCCGTCAACTCACCCGGTTAGGCGTTAATGTCGAGCGGCTCAGTACCGATGTGCGGGCGGCGCCGATGAGCAGCGAACAGTTGTTCCACACCACGGCGCTGCTGGCCCTGCCGCCCGCCCTTGAGCTGGATACGCTCCGCCAGAGTCTGGAGACCCTGGCGGACGATTTGATGGTCGAACTGGTTGTCTACCGCGACAACCACGACGGTCAGGTGCGGGCAGCAGGCGCTGCGTAACGGCGCAGGGAGCGCCAGGCGTCAAAGCTGAACACGGCAAGGCCTGCCCAGATACACAGGAAGGCGGCCATCCGCTCCATAGGGAAGGGCTCGTGGAACAGGAAGACTGCCTGTATCAGTACCAGCGTAGGGGCCAGGTACTGCAGGAAGCCCAATGTCGAATAGGGCAGTTTGCGCGCCGCTGCGTTGAAGCAGAGCAGGGGAACCAGCGTAACGGGGCCGGACAGGATCAGTACGATGGCCATCGGTGATTGCCAGAGTGCCGGTTCCAGGCTGACCTGCTGGGTCAACAGGGGGAGTGCAATCGCAGCCAGCGGGACCAACAGCCAGGTTTCGACCACCATGCCTGGTAGGGCAGCCACCTGGGTGCCCTTGCGCACCAGTCCGTAGAAAGCAAAGCTGAAGGCCAGCACCAGGGATACCCAGGGCAGCTGGCCAAGCGTCCAGATCTGCTGGGCAACGCCTAGGGCAGCCATTCCCACGGCCAGCCACTGCAGGGGCCTTAACCGTTCGCCCAGCACCACCATGCCCAACAGCACATTGATGAGCGGGTTGATGTAATACCCAAGGCTGGCTTCGATTACATGGTTACTGTTGACCGCCCAGATGTAGGTCAGCCAGTTGCCGCCCACCAGCAGGCCACTCAGCCACAACCGGGCAATGCGGGAGGGATTGGCACGCAAATCGCGCCACCAGCCCTGATGTTTCCAGATCAGAAGCAGCAAGACCCCGATCAGGGCCGACCAGAAGATACGCTGGATCAGGATCTCGACGGGAGGAATGTTGGCAAGCAGTTTGAAGTACAGCGGGAATAGTCCCCAGAGCGCATAGGCGGTAAGGCCTAGTACGTAACCCTGGCGCGGGGATGTGGACATAACACATATCTACTTTTTATGGAGAAACCTTGAATCATAACTGGTGTTCAGGAAAAAGCTTGCAACACTCCATAGGCCTTATACGTAATTGCTATGACAAATGGCCTTCAGTTACTCCAGGGCAGGTCGAAATCCTGTTCAGCTTCTAAATACTTATTGCTGCAGGGATGGCAAACCAAACACAGACGACTGTTTCCCTCGGCGCTAGGTTTGGGCTTGTCCATCTGGCCAACTACTGTTGTATCAGGTAGCCCTTACGATGAATCTATTCTCCCGTTTCAAGCCCGCTAGCGCCCAGTCTGGAGGTGTTCTCAGCGTGCTCAGCTCTTCTGGGAAGATCCAGCAGGATCTGAGAGCACTTCGCTTTGAGCCGACCTACATCGCTGGGTTCGTATCTCCCCATGTTGATCTGGACCGTATAGCTCGTGCAGTGGCGGAGCGTTTTCCGCAGGCTGCCATCACCTTGTGTACAACGTCCGGTGAGCTGTGCAGCCAGAATAATCAGCTTTATTGCGCCACTGGCAATCAGTGGGATCGTGTGGTTCTGCAGCTGTTTGATGCCAGCATCATCGCCTCGGCCGAAACCGTTTATGTGCCGTTGGAAAGCCAGGACATCCGTGCCCGAGGGCCACGTATGTCCATGCAACAGCGAATCGCCAAGCTGATCGAGTCGATTAAGCGGCTGCGTGTCAACACGACTATCGACCATCGCGATACCTTGGCTTACGTCACGTTTGACGGCCTGTCGGCATCCGAATCGTTCTTCATGGAAGCCCTTTACGAGTCGGGCCGTTTTCCCTGCCTGTTCGTAGGCGGCTCTGCTGGTGGCAAGACCGACTTTGTGAAGACTTTGATCCATGACGGCAAGCGCAGCTACGAAAACCACGTACAGATCGTATTTCTGAAATGCGCCCGTAATGCCCGCTTCGGTGTGTTCAAAAGCCAGAACTTCGAGCCGACATCAGTTAGCCTGAGCGTGCTCACTGCGTCGCTGGAAGAGCGTTACATCAGTCAGGTGATCGACTCCAAGGGCAATATCCGCTCGATGGTGGCCGCCCTGTGCGAATCGCTGAACTGCGAGCCCAAGGACCTGGAAAAGCGTCTGGCCAATTACTCGTTTGCTATCCGTGTGGGTGAGGAGCTGTTTGTTCGCTCCATTGCCCAGATCGATTATGACAAGGAGCGTATCCACCTTTTCTGTGACGTGGCGCCGGGCGAAGAGCTGGTGATGGTCAAGCGTACGCCTATTCTTGAGGCCACCCGTAAAGACCTTCAACGTTTCCTGCAAGGCAAGTCCGGCAAACCGGTAGGAGGGCTACTCAACGACTGCATTCTGCGTCGCTTGAACAATGGCAACGACCTGAGCCGCATGAACGAAGCGTTTGATGATATTCCTGTGGTGGGCTTTTCTACCTTTGGCGAGATTCTGGGGCTTAACCTGAACCAGACGCTGACGGCGGTATTTTTCTTCCGTACACCGGAAGGGGCGCCGTTCCGTGATGAATACATCGATAACTTCACGGCGCATTATGGCGAGTTCAAGGCCTTTTTCCTGCGTCGGCAGATCAAGAAGCTGGCGGGCTTGAGCCAGGTTGTGGTCAAGCAGATCGATGAGTTCAAGCGCAAGAACTTTGCCAGCTACATCGACAGCAACGGCCTGGATGACCACATCAAACCGGTTTTCCGTGGTCTTGAAGACTTGGGTGCAGTGTTGCATCAGGCGGATCAGAACCAGGAGCAAATTGCTCAGCAGTTAAATCATTATGCCGGTGAATTGCACGTATCGATGGATGATCTTAGCTCAACCATCAATCAGCAGGGCAGTGTGATCGATCAGGCGGGTGGCACCGTCAAGAGTCTGTCCAGTCAGGCTGAAAGTGTGGTGCGCAGTGCTAATGATTTGGCGCAGTCGAGCCTGAAGATCCAGTCCATTGTGCAGATGATTCAGCAGATCGCCGGGCAGACCAACCTGCTGGCACTCAATGCTGCCATCGAAGCTGCTCGTGCGGGTGAGCAAGGGCGTGGGTTTGCTGTAGTAGCAGACGAGGTACGTAAGCTGGCGGAAAAGACCCAGCAGAACGCTGGCGAAATCGGCACGGATATCGACAAGCTGGCTGAGGAAATCCGACAGGTTGCACAGCAGATCGAAGTACAGTCTCAGGATGTAAATGCCCTGACTGAACTGTTGGGTGCGCTGGAAGGCTCCAGCAGCGCAACAGCAAGCACTTCACGGCGGACCAAGGACGTCGCCGATACGCTGATCGGCTTGACCCGTAACGGTCATTGAGCCTGAACACCTGGGCCGCCCGGTTTGTGGCGGCCCTGGTGTCTTTAGGGTCAGAACAGCCGCAGCGGTTCTTCATCAAGCGCTGACAGTTGCTCGCGCAACATCAGAACCTGGTCGCCCCAATAGCGCTCGGTCCCGAAAAAGGAAAAGCTCTTCGGGAAGGCCGGATCATCCCAGCGGCGGGCCAGCCAGGCGCTGTATTGCAACAGACGCAGGGAGCGCAGCCCCTCGATCAACGCCAGTTCACGGGGTGCAAAGTCATGGAACTCCTGATACCCGTCCATCAACTCCGAAAGCTGCGACAGGCGTTCTTGCCGATCCCCGGCCAGCATCATCCACAGGTCCTGTACCGCCGGTGCCATACGGCAGTCGTCGAGATCCACCATGTGGAAGGTCTCGTCGCGGTAGAGCAGGTTGCCGGGATGGCAGTCTCCATGGACGCGGATATTCGTGTATTTAACCGAATTAAATAACGTATCCAGTTTCTTGATCAGGTCACGTGCCACGGATTCATACGCAGGCAGCAAACTCTTGGGGATGAAACCGCCGCTCAGCAGCGTATCCAGCGATGCATGGCCAAAGCTCTGTACATCAAGCGTCTCGCGGTGCTCGAACGGGCGACTGGCGCCAATGGCATGCAGGCGACCCAGGAGCTGACCCAGGCGGTACAGCTGCTCAAGGTTGCCAGGCTCGGGCGCCCGGCCGCCGCGGCGGGGAAACAGGGCAAAGCGAAAGCCGGCGTGCTCGAACAGGGTTTCACCGTCACGCGACAGGGGCGCCACGACAGGTACTTCATGCTCCACCAGCTCAAAAGAGAAGGTGTGCTCCTCGCGAATCGCGGCATCCGTCCAACGCTGTGGGCGGTAGAACTTGGCAATCAGGGGCTGTTCGTCTTCGATGCCAACTTGATAAACCCGGTTTTCATAACTGTTAAGCGCCAAGATACGCGCATCGCTGAGATAGCCGAGGCTTTCCACGGCGTCGATCACCACGTCAGGGCTGAGTGTATCGAACGGGTGTGACATGGATATCCTCCTACAACGCATCTGGAAGCGGCCATATGCCGGTTCTGAATCGGAATGCTAGCAGGTTGGATGCCTGGGCGTGACGAAGGTGCAATGCCGCGCGCGCTGGAACGCCTGACGGTGCAGAGAAAAAAGACCCTGGTACAGCGAGCGTCGTGCTACGCGGATACTGCCTCAAGGGCCGTACCCGCGTATTAGAGCCTTGTCATCAGGCGCCGATCACGCCACCGTCATCACGAGTGATGACCATGACGGAGGAACGTGGCCGACCGTCGGGCAGGTGTTCCGGAAAGGTAGAGCCGCCTTCTTCGCCAGGGTGCTGGATATTGACGAACAGGCTGCGCTGATCCGGTGAGAAGGTAATGCCGGTGACCTCGCAACCGATCGGTCCCACCATGAAGCGGCGGATCTCGCCGGTATTCGGGTCGGCGCACAGCATCTGGTTATTGCCCATGCCAGCGAAATCACCCTTGTTGCTGTAATCCCCGTCGGTCAGGATCCACAGGCGACCGGCATCATCAAACCCGAGGCCGTCGGGACTGTTGAACATATTGTGGGCGTTGATGTTGTGCGAGCCGCCGTTGGCAGTCTCCTTGTGCACCTCAGGATTGCCGGCAATGACAAACAGGTCCCAGTCAAAGGCCATGGCAGCGGCATCATTGCCGTGCTCGCTCCAGCGCAGGATCTGACCATAGATGTTGTTGGCGCGAGGGTTTGGCCCGCCTACGGGCTGGCCTTCGCTGCCGCGTTTGCTGTTGTTGGTCAACGTGCAATACACCTGGCCATCCTTGGGACTGACGGCAATCCACTCGGGGCGGTCCATGCGCGTCGCACCTACCTGGGTTCCGGCCAGGCGGGCATGAATGAGCACTTCGGCCTGATTGTTGAAGCCGTTCTCGGTGGTCAAGCCGTTCTTGCCATGGGTCAGCTCGATCCACTGGCCACGTCCCTTGGGATGATCGGGATTGCCGTCACCGTCATCAAATTTCGCCACGTACAGCGTGCCGTGGTCCAGCAGCTCGCGGTTGGCCTTGGGGTTGGCGGCATCATAGCGATCGCGGCTGATGAACTTGTAGATGAATTCGCCACGTTCGTCGTCGCCCATGTACACCACGACATGGTTGTCCGCAGTCAGGGCCAGCGCAGCGTTCTCATGTTTGAAACGGCCCAGCGCGGTGCGCTTGACGGGTTCTGACTTGGGATCGAACGGATCGATCTCGACTACCCAGCCGTGCCGGTTCAGCTCGTTGGGGTTCTTGGCCATGTCAAAGCGCGGATTGTATTTGTGCCAGTCGTTGCCCTTGCTCTCGACCGTCACGCCATAGCGTTTCTGGGCAGCGTCGAATTTGATTGTTGCATCAGTACTGCCAAAGCAATCCGTAAAATTCTCTTCGCAGGTCAGGTAAGTGCCCCAGGGCGTCTTGCCGTTCGCACAGTTCTGGAAGGTGCCCAGTACATGCGTGCCGCTTGAATCGGCTTCGGTCTTGAGCAGGTCATGTCCAGCCGCCGGGCCGCTGAATCGAATCGGCGCGTTGCCGTGAATACGACGGTTAAACTCGGAATCACGTGCAAAATGCCATTGTCCGTCAACACGGCGCACCTCGATAACCGAGACCCCCTCAGCGGCCAGGGCCTTGTGCACGTCCTCGGTCGATTGAGGCACCTTGCCTTGGGCCAGCAGGTAGCGATAGTTGGTGTATTCGTTATTGATGGCCATGAGCGCCCGGTCGGGATCGTTCGGGAACGGGAAAAAGCTCATGCCGTCGTTGTTGTCGCCAAACTGGCGTTCCTGGGCTTCTGCTGTGCCGGTGCCGTCATGCTTGAAAGCCGGTACATCTGAAAACAGTGGTTCACCCCAGCTGATAAGTACCGACGCCCTATAACCCGGCGGGACGATTACGGTATCGGCTGTGGAAATCGGAATGCTCTCAAAGCCCAGCAGGGCACTGCCGGTGGCTTGCGACACGCTTTGTGCCAGTACACTCCGCGGAATGAGCTGGCCGCCAAGAAATAGGGCAGCACCGCACAGAGCACCAGCCCCAATGAAGCGGCGACGGGTCAGGCCGGCCAGACGTTCCAGATCGGTAGGGGTATCGGGATGCATAACAGACTCCTTGTATGCGATGGCGCGACGCTAGCGCGCTTGTATGACGAAATCATGTCAATGCATGTGCCAGTGATCATCAATCAACAGGCATAAAAAAACCGGCAGGGTTAGCTGCCGGTTTTATGCAGGGAGATGTTATTCCCCAATGATCCCGCCGTCCTTACGAGTAATGGCAATGACGGTGGAGCGAGGACGCCCGTTAGGCAGATAGTCCGGGAAGCCGCCGGTGGGATGTTGGAAGCCGACAAACATCGTTCGATAGTCCGGCGCAAAGGACAGGCCTGTGACTTCACACCCAGTCGGCCCTACCAGGAAACGGCGGATCTCACCGGTGTTCGGGTCGGCGCACAGCATCTGGTTGTTACCCATGCCGGCATAATCACCTTCGTTGCTGTCTTCACCATCGGTCTGAATCCACAAACGACCGGCTTCGTCAAAGCCCAAGCCGTCGGGGCTGTTGAACATATTGTCGGCGTTGATGTTTTCCGAACCATCGTATGGATCTTCCGGATGCACAACCGGGTTGCCCGCCACGATGAACAGGTCCCAGTCAAAGGTCAGTGCGGCCGGGTTTGGCTCTTCCCAACGCAGGATCTGGCCGTAGATGTTATTGGCGCGCGGGTTCGGACCGTTGACCGGCATGTCGGCGCTGCCACGCTTGCTGTTGTTGGTCAGGGTGCAGAAGACCTGTCCGTTGATGGGGCTCACCGCGATCCATTCCGGGCGGTCCATACGGGTAGCGCCAACTTGCGAGCCTGCCAGACGAGCATGGATCAGGATTTCGGCCTGGCTGTTAAAGCCGTTGGCCTTGGTCAACCCGTTCTTGCCATAGGTCAGCTCGATCCACTGGCCGCGGCCTCTGGGATGATTCACATCACCGTCGCCATCATCGAACTTGGCGACGTACAGCGTACCGTGATCGAGGATGTCACGGTTCGCCAGAGGCGTGTTTGGGTTGTAACGACGGTCGCTGACAAACTTGTAGATGAACTCGCCACGCTCGTCATCGCCCATGTACACCACGACACGGCCATCCTGGGTCGTGGTTACGGCAGCGTTTTCATGCTTGAAGCGGCCCAGCGCGGTACGCTTGACCGGTGTGGAGTCCGGGTTGAACGGGTCGATCTCCACGATCCAGCCAAAGTGGTTGGCTTCATTCGGATGCTTGGCGAGATCGAAGCGCTCGTTATAGGGGTACCAGTTGTTATCACTATTGGCCGACAAGCCGTAACGCTTCTGCGCGGCGTTGAGCTTGATGCTCTTGTCGGTGCTGCCAAAGCAGCCATTGAAGTTTTCTTCACACGTCAGGTAAGTGCCCCATGGCGTCTGCCCGCTGGAGCAGTTCTGGAAGGTGCCACGGGCACGTTTGCCGCTCAGCTCGATGGAGGTGCGCAGCAGGTCATGGCCGGCAGCCGGCCCCTTGATATCCATCATCACGTTGCCATGCACGCGACGGTTGTAACGGGAGTCGCGCTTGAAGACCCAACGGCCCGCGCGACGGCGAACTTCGATCACCGAGACGCCTTCTGCAGCCAGCGCCTTGCGTACATCGTCCGGGGAGGACGGTTGACGGCCATCGGAGAACAGATACTCGTAGTTGGTGTATTCGTTGTTAATGGCGATCAGGGCGCGATCAGGGTCAATCCGGCCGAACTTGTTGTAGAACGGGAAGAAGCACATGCCATCGTTGTTATCCCCGAACTGCAGCTCCTGGTCTTCGGAGGTGTTCGTACCGTCATGCTTGAAGTCCGGTACGTTGGAAAACAGCGGCTCGCCCCAGCTGATCAGCGTACGGAACTCATAGCCGGGCGGCAGAATGACCTGGTCAGCCGTTGAAGCGGGCACGTTCTTGAAGCCCAACAGCGGACGTGAAGGACGTCCAGCGCTGCCCCAGCGAGCCGCTTCGGATACCGGACCCGCCAGTGCGTTGTTAGACAGCAGGTTGCCGCCCAGGAAGAAGGCCGCGCCACATAGCGCACCGGCACCAATAAAGCTGCGGCGCTTCAGATTGACGATGCGTTCCAGATCAGTAGGGGTATCGTCATCAAGCAGATCACTATTCAGGTGTTGTTCGTTTTGCAGGCTCATCAAGGCGCTCCTCACAGGATGTGGCAGGCGCAAAACCCCAGGCGAGAGCGAGTACAACGAACCCCGCAGACCTTGTTTTGAAATAATCAGGCTGCCGGCTCACGTCGCGTCGTCGAAACAGGTTTCGTGGCTGGTTTGGACGGTCGTGGCGAAGGTAGTGAGGCATTGTGACGGCGGTGTTGCAGGTTACATTTGGTAACAAATGCTGCCCTGTCGGTTCGGGAACGTTTCGTGTCAGAAGCGATTCGGCCGCCAGCCGCGATTAGCGGCGGCTGGTGACGCGCAGGGCCGAATAAGACCGTGTATCGCCATTGCCGTAGACGAACAGCAGGATCAGGAACGACAGCACCAGAAGAAAGCCGGCCAGCCGGTGGGCCTCGGCATAGTGAAGGGCTTCCACGTGCTGGAAGATAGCAATGGAAACCACCTGGGTCTGCCCCGGAATACTACCGCCCAGCATGAGCACCACGCCAAACTCGCCCAGGGTATGGGCGAATGCAAGGCTTGCAGCCACCAGCAGGCCGCGCTTGAGCAAGGGCAGGGTAACGCGAAAGAAGCGCTCGATACGGCCGCATCCCAACGTTGCTGCGGCCTCGAACAGGCGTGGATTCAGCTCGCGGAAGGCAACCGTAAGAGGCTGCACCACGAAGGGGATCGAGTAGATCATGGACCCCATGACCAGGCCCGCAAAGCTGAAGGGCAGCGGGTGACCGAACACTGTTTCCCAGGCGCTGCCCAGCATCGAGTCTGGCGCAAACACCACCAGCAGGTAAAAGCCCAGCACGGTGGGTGGGAGCACCAGGGGGAGTGCGATCACGGCATCCAGGATCTGGCGCAGGCGGGTCTGCTTACGCACTCGCCAAGCCGCCAGCGGCAGACCGATCAGCAGAAGCAGGGCCGTGGATAGCACGGCCAGCTTGAGCGTCAGCGCCAGGGCCTGCCAGTCTCCTTCACTGAGCAGCACAGCCCGTCTCGCCTGGAAGAGAATAACCTGCCTGGTGCAACGTCTCTTTCTGGTTATCGAAGAACGCCACGAAGCGCTTGGCGGGGTCGAGTTGCTTGCCTTCCGCCAGGATAACGCGCTTTTGCGTCAGAGGATCGTACAGCGTGGCATCGACAATCGTGTATTGCGCGGGCGGCACATTCCCCGCTTTGACCTGACTGAGAGCTACAAAGCCAGCGGGTGAATTGCCGGTTTTGACGAAGTTGTAGGTTTGTCCAATGTCCTGTCCATACGCCAGGCGCGGCTTGACGGTTTCCAATACACCGCTGCGGTCCAGCGCCTGCAGGGCTGCGGCGCCATAAGGTGCCGTATCGGGATTCGCCAGCACTACACGCTTGAATGGCAGATTGTGAATATCGGGCTTGCCGCTGGTTTGCCAGAGCGCCAGCTGACCACACGCATAAGTCCGGCTTTCGGTGCCCTTGCTGGCGTCTGCCAGTTTGTCCGGGCGGATCGCGTCTGCCGAGTAGAACAGGTCGAACGGTGCGCCACGCTGAATCTGCTCAAAAAATGCACCACTGGAGCCGCCAGCCAGCTCCACCTTGGCGCCGGTCTGCTTTTCGTAGTCGTTGGCGATGGTCTGCATGACAGGCAGCAGATTGGCCGCCACAGCAATGCGCAGGTGATCAGCTGCTTGAGCGGTGGCGCCGGTAAAGAGCGTGGCAAGCGCCGCGGCAGCCAAAAGCCGTTTGTTCATCAAGGATTCCTTCTTCACAGGGGCGCCCCCAGCAAGACCTGGTCGGGTTCAAAGCAGGCGAACACGGTCTGACCGGGAGCAGGAGACAACTCGGCTTCTGCTGGCAGCAGCACGCAGAGCGTTTGCCCATTGGGCAGGCTCAGGCGAATGTCGGCAGGTCCGGAGGAGGCGGGGGTAACGGTGTCGACCCGGCCTTCAAGTGCGTTGGCCGCATCCACAGGAGCGTGTTCATGGAGGCTTAGCCACGATGCTTTGATCAGCACGGTAACGCTGCGACCCGGTGCAAGGCCCAATCGCTCGGTGCTTTCACGGGTAATTTGTGCCAGCACCTGAAGGCCACCGGGCAGCCGGATCGTGATCAGATCGCTGTGCCCTTTGGGTTCTACAGCAACAACCTCCCCATGCAGCTGATTCCGCGCACTGGTTTGCAGCATCAACCGTTCCAGTCGCTCCAGGTCCTCGACATGCTCGGCACTTTCGATCACTTTTTCGCGAAGCGCTTCAAGGCGGTGATACAAGGCCAGCAACCGTGCGCCTTCTTGGGTCAGGCGTGCGCCGCCTCCGCCTTTGCCACCGACACTGCGCTCGACGAGGGGTTGGCCGGCAAGGTTGTTGAGTTCATCGATGGCATCCCAGGCGGCCTTGTAGCTCAGCCCTGCAGCCTTGGCAGCCTTTGTAATGGAGCCCTGGGCGGCGACCTGCTCCAGCAGTGCAAACCGCTGGGGACGACGGGTCATGTGATGAGTCAGGTGACTGAGCATAGGTCGGAGTATACAAAGGTATATAACGATAGATCAGTGTACGAGCCGGCCCGTTCCCATGGCAAGGTGGAAAGAGCGTTTAGTCGCCAGGCCTAGGCGTGCGAGCCAAGCAGTACACATCGACACGCAGGGCGCCTGCACGCTTGAGCAGGCTAGCGAGGGCCTCGGCAGTTGCACCGGTGGTCAGGACGTCATCGATGAGCGCTATCGAGCGACCGCGTACGGCCTTGGCAGTGGTGAGGGCAAAGGCGTTGCGCAGGTTCTTGTGACGCTGGGCGGCATCCAGGCCTTGTTGCGCCGGGGTTTCCAGCACTCGTTGAATGACATCGTCTGCTACAGACAGCGTGAGAGACTTTCCTAGCCAGCGCGCCAGCATGGCAGCCTGATTGTAGCCACGCTCGCGTTGGCGCTTCTGCGCCATCGGGACAGGAAGCAGAAGGTCAGGCCGAGGCAATCCCTCGTCAAAGGCATGCATCAAATGGCGAGCCTGCAGATCCGCCATCAGTCGCCCCAGCGGCCACTGCTTTTGATGCTTGAACCGATTGATGGCGCTACCAATGGGAAATCCGTAACGCCAGAGCGCTACGACATGATCAAAAGACGGAGGCCTTTTCAGGCACGCCCCGCAGATCAGCCCCTCGTCAGGCAGCGGAATCGCACAATGAAGGCAATGCCCCATGAGCAGCCAGGGCAGGTCAGTCTCGCAGCCAAGGCATAGCGGCAGGCTGGACTCTACACCTGAGCCGCAGAACCCGCAGTTCGTGTGAGGTTTAAGCCAGACAGGACGGTAAGCAAGCAGGGTAGTCAGGCGATTCATAGGCATCCTTGCCGGTATCGATCAATTGGGATCAGGCACGCCGCTCCCTGGCGTGCAAGAGGCTCAGCGAATCAGCCAGCTCATGACCATCAGGCCCAATACCAGCCAGATGATGCCGCCAATGATGGAGCGGCGCATAAAAGCACGAACCGCGGCATAGAGCAGAATCAGTCCGACGATCAGTACCACGAAGCTGATGTAGGAGTCATCCATGCCGATGGCGCGAGCCATGCCTTGCAGGAAGTCATGGACGGCATCGCCAATGCCATTGAGTACGGTGCTGAACAGATCGATGATGAAGCGGATGACCTGACCAAGGGCTTGGCCAAGCCAGTCGAAGAACCCTTCTGTACGCATGTTTCTTTCCTTGTCCTCATGTTGTCGCTTGGAACCTGTAAATGCCGTTGGGTTCGTTACCAGCGATGGGTTCAATCAAGCGAGCGATCCTGCTCACAGTTTCATACTCTGCCGTAGTCTCTCTCTTATTGAAGGAGTCAGTCATCAAAAAACCTTAAATAAATAAGGCTATTGATTGTTTTTTGATCAGATGTAAACCTTCGTATCGAATAAAGTTGACGGCAATTATTCGTGTGCTGCCTGAGCAGCCGTCTCTTTATACCGAAGGATTGAGCCATGAGCGCTACCGCTACGCGTCACGACTGGACCCTTGCCGATGTCCGCGCCCTGTTTGAACTGCCGTTCAATGACCTGCTGTTCCAGGCACAGACGGTTCACCGTCAGCATTTCGACCCCAACCGCGTTCAGGTCTCGACGTTACTTTCCATCAAGACCGGTGCTTGCCCTGAGGACTGTAAATATTGCCCGCAGTCCGGCCATTACAACACGGGTCTTGAAAAAGAAAAGCTGATGGAAGTGGAGAAGGTGCTCAAGGCGGCTGCCGAGGCCAAGGCTATCGGGTCGACCCGCTTCTGCATGGGCGCGGCGTGGAAGCATCCGTCCGCCAAGGACATGCCCTACGTACTGCAGATGGTCAAAGGCGTAAAGGCCCTGGGCCTGGAAACCTGCATGACATTGGGCAAGCTCGACCGCGAGCAGACCCAGGCCCTGGCTGAAGCTGGGCTGGACTACTACAACCACAACCTGGACACCTCGCCGGAATACTACGGCAACATCATCACGACGCGTACCTATGCAGACCGTCTGGAAACGCTGTCCTATGTGCGTGATGCGGGCATGAAGATCTGCTCCGGTGGCATTCTGGGCATGGGTGAATCCGTGGATGACCGTGCCGGCCTGCTAATCCAACTGGCTAATCTGCCAGAGCACCCAGAATCCGTACCGATCAATATGCTGGTCAAGGTGAAGGGCACCCCGCTGGAGCAGGAGAAGGACGTCGATCCGTTCGACTTCATCCGTACCCTTGCTGTTGCCCGGATCATGATGCCCAAGTCCCATGTGCGCCTGTCTGCTGGTCGTGAGCAGATGAACGAGCAGATGCAATCCCTGGCCTTCTTTGCCGGTGCGAACTCCATCTTCTACGGCGAGAAACTGCTGACGACCACTAACCCGCAGGCTGAGAAGGACATGCTCCTGTTCAAGCGTCTGGGCATCAAGCCGGAAGAGCGCGAAGAGCACGATGATGAAGTGCATCAGGCCGCGATTGAGCAGGCCCTGATTGAGCAGAAGAACTCTGCACTGTTCTACGACGCTGCTTCTGCCTGATTATGCCGTTCGACCTGGCCAGACGCCTCGCTGAGCGCCGCGAGCAAGCCCTGTACCGTCAGCGACCATTGCTGGAAGGCCCGCAAGGACCTGAAGTAGTGGTCGACGGCCAGCCGCTCCTGGCGTTCTGCAACAACGACTACCTTGGCCTCGCCAATCATCCGGACGTCATCGCGGCACTGCAAAAGGGTGCCGAGCGTTGGGGCGTAGGCGGGGGCGCTTCGCATCTGGTGATCGGCCATAGCGGCCCCCATCATGCCTTGGAAGAGGCGCTGGCTGAGTTTACCGGGCGCCCTCGGGCACTGCTGTTCTCCACGGGCTACATGGCCAACCTTGCGGCCGTGACAGCCCTGGTTGGCCGAGGCGATACGGTCCTTGAGGACCGGCTCAACCATGCCTCTCTGCTGGATGCAGGACTGCTGTCCGGCGCGCGCTTCTCCCGCTATCTGCATAACGATGCGGCAAGCTTGGCCAGCCGGCTCGACAAGGCTGAAGGTAATACGCTGGTCGTAACGGACGGTGTATTCAGCATGGACGGCAATGTGGCCGACCTGCCAGCCCTGGTTAAAGTGACACATAACCGGGGCGCCTGGCTGATGGTCGATGACGCCCATGGCTTTGGCCCGTTGGGCAGGCAGGGAGGCGGCGTAGCCGAGTATTTCGGACTGGGCATGGATGAGGTTCCGGTACTGGTCGGTACGCTGGGCAAGGCTTTTGGTACTGCAGGCGCCTTTGTAGCAGGCAGCGATGAGCTGATCGAAACCTTGATCCAGTTCGCACGTCCTTACATTTATACCACCAGCCAGCCGCCAGCAGTGGCCTGCGCCACCTTGAAGGCACTAGAGCTGCTCCAGGCAGAGTCCTGGCGGCGCGAGCATTTGAATGCACTGATCCAGCGATTCCGCTCTGGGGCGCAGGTTATCGGCCTTTCGCTGATGGACAGCTTTACCCCGATCCAACCGATCCTGGTTGGCAGTAGCGAGCAGGCATTGGCTTTTTCGGCTGCCCTGAAACGCCATGGAATTCTCGTCACGGCGATCCGTCCCCCTACGGTTCCGAACAATAGTGCCCGGTTGCGGGTTACTCTGTCGGCCGCACACAGCGAGCAGCACGTCGATCGTCTGCTCGCCGCACTTGCCGAAGCTTGGTCGGAATTGAAAGGAACGGAACATGCGTGACACTTTAGTGCTGCTGCCCGGGTGGGGTCTGGGCACGGCCCCCTTGGAGCCGCTGCGTGATGAGCTCCTCGAAATAGCACCATATCTGGATGTACTGATCGAACCCTTGCCTGACATGGCCGATGCCAGTGGCTGGTTCGATGATATTGACGCCCGGCTGCCGGATAACGTCTGGCTGGGTGGCTGGTCATTGGGTGGCATGATCGCCAGTGAGCTTACCCGGCGGCGGGGCGACCGTACCCTGGGGTTGATCACTATGGCCAGCAATCCCTGCTTTGTTGCCCGTCATGGTTGGCAAAGCGCAATGTCACGCAGTGTCTTCACCGATTTTTACGAGGCTTGCACGCTCGATGCGGAGCTGACGCTCAAACGCTTTACCCATCTGGTCAGCCAGGGGGCTCGGGACCGCAAGACGCTTGCGCGCCTGCTGCAGGTGGCTTTGCCGGAGACGTCCGGTGAAGTTGCAGTGGCCGGGCTTGAGCTGCTGGCGCAACTGGACACACGCGAGGCGCTTCAGGCGTATAGCGGTCCGCAACTTCACCTATTTGCGTCAAACGATGCACTGGTACCGGTATCGGCTGCGCAAGCCTTGATGGATGAGATACCCGACATCGAAGTTCATGTCTTCGAGCCGGCCAGCCATGGCCTGCCGCTGGAGCGTCCGGACGAAATTGCCGCAGCGATTGAACGTTTCATTTATGAGGGCCGTGATGGCTGATGCTTTACCTGTAACCACGCAGGAGGGCGCCTCCTTGCCGGATAAAAGGCAAGTGGCGGCTTCGTTCTCCCGGGCGGCGGCCAGCTATGACAGCGTTGCCAGCCTGCAACGTGATGTCGGCGAAGCGCTTCTGGCGCGTATGCCCGAGCAGGCTGTAGAGCGCTGGGTCGACCTGGGCTGCGGTACAGGCTACTTCACCCGGGCGCTAGCGGCCCGTTATCCCGACGCGCAAGGTATCGCCGTTGACCTGGCAGAAGGCATGCTGCGCCATGCACGTCCACTCGGCGGGGCCGAGCACTTTGTGGCGGGTGATGCCGAACGGCTGCCGCTCAAGGACCAGGCGCGCGATCTGCTGTTTACCAGCCTTGCCATTCAATGGTGTGGCGACCTTTCGGCGGTATTATCCGAGGCCCAGCGTATCCTGCGGCCCGGTGGGCTGTTTGCATTCACCAGCCTGTGTACCGGTACACTGCAGGAGTTGCGGGACAGCTGGCAGGCAGTGGATGGTTTCGTTCACGTTAACCGTTTCCGCCAGTTTGAAGACTATCAGCGGGCCTGTGCGGCTAGTGAATTCAAGCAGAGGGTGCTGGACGTCGAAACACGCGTTCTGCATTTTCCGGATGTCCGCAGCCTGACCCATGAACTCAAGGCGCTCGGCGCCCATAACGTGAACCCTGGCCGCGCTACTGGCTTGACCGGACGAGCCCGCCTGAATGCCCTGGCGCAAGCGTATGAGCGCTTCCGCCAGCCCCAAGGTCTCCCGGCCTGCTATCGCGTGGTTTACGGCATTTTCCAGAAAGAATCCTGATCTTATGTCTGCTTACTTCATTACCGGCACCGATACCGAAATCGGCAAGACCACCATTGCTTCCGGCCTGCTGCATGTAGCCCGCCTTGCGGGGCTTTCCACGGCAGCGGTCAAACCTGTGGCTTCTGGTTGCGAGATGACGCCCGAGGGGCTGCGTAACAGCGACGCGTTGTCGCTCTGGGGCGAGTGTTCGTTGCCGTTGAGTTACGCCGAGGTCAATCCGCTGGCCTTTGCGCCTGCTATTGCTCCACATCTGGCGGCCCGTGAGGTAGGAGCATCCTTGACAGTCGATGCCTTGGTCGCGCCTATTCAGGCCATGCGGGCCAAACAGGCCGACTTCATGCTGGTCGAAGGCGCAGGTGGCTGGCGCGTGCCGCTGGAAGGGCAGGCGAATCTGTCCGATGTGGCCAGAGCTGTTGGCTTGCCTGTTATCCTGGTGGTGGGTGTACGGTTGGGCTGCATCAACCACGCGGTGCTGACTGCTGAAGCCATTGCGCAGGATGGGCTCAACTTGGACGGCTGGGTTGCCAATATTGTCGATCCGCAGACATCACGCCTAGAGGATAACCTCGCCACGCTTCATGAGCGCCTGCCTGCACCTTGCCTGGGCACTGTTCCTTATCTGGCTGAAGCCACGCCGGCGGCCGTTGCGGATTATCTGGATTTAAGCCAATTGGCGCGTTAATGCGCCTTTGGTATCTGACTGCTCGTGATAAGGCACTTTAATATCAGAATAGACGTTATTTATTACAAAGTTTTTCAGCGATTACTTTAATTTTGCGCAGCTTTTTCCGGCTTCGCATATAGTCCATTTGCCTCGATTGATCTCTTTCCCGCCTCATCTAAAAGAGATGTTCTCGTCGCGGTTATGAGTGCTTTCCGTTTATTCGCTATGCCTGTCAATCACTTCTTAATGATTGATTGCGGCATGGCGCGTGACTGTATGCCTTTAATCTTTATTGCTATACGACTTACCGATAGTTACTCATGGTGTTCAGACGTTGGTGATAGTTCCAGTTTTATAACAGTATCAAGAATGGAAAAGGATTTTGTATGCCTGTCTTCAAGCGTATTGATGCTCAAGACGTTTCTCGGCTGGTGCTCGACATCGAGAGGCAAGGTTATGCCGTCATTGAACACTTTCTTTCAACGGAACAACTTGAAAGTGCACGTGACTATGTTCTGCGGGAAACTCACAAACATAACTCCGAATATTTTGCGCTACATGGCATAAAGTCTGTAACCGGCAGTCTTTTCGAGGCGCTGAGCACCTCGGTGAGGTTCAGGAAAATGCTGGCGGATGTTCAGGAAGCCGGTCTGGGCAGGCGGGTACCGGAAGAGGAAGAGATCTTTCCGGCCGTGCGTTGCCTGCAAGGTAAAACCGGTCTTAAAGAGTCCAACTATTTTCATTATGACGCCACGGCATTAACGGCACTCGTGCCTGTTTTCATCCCAAATGATACTGACCAGTGTGGCGATTTTATTATGTTTCCCAATGCCCGCCGTATTAGGAGCAGTGTGGCCATCAATATTGTCGAGAAAGTACTTATTCAAAATCCATTAAGTCAGAAGTTCATAGCGTTATTGATCAAGTACAACCTGCTCAAGCCCATCAAAATAAAACTTGTTCCTGGCAATCTTTATATCTTCTGGGGATATAGAAGCATACATGCCAATGAGCCTTGTGATCCTAATACACTGCGCGCAACGGTCTTGCTGCATTATGGTGACCCACACAGTCACCAATGGATGTCCAGGCTTTTCCTCGGCGCCAACCAGAGGCGGGCGCGCAAGATTAACAAGAAGGCATTGCCTGGCTGATACCGTTCCCTGGTTATTCGAACTGACGCTAAGCGAAGCGGCAAGCATGACGTTTTAATCATAGGGTTCGATGCCGGAATCTGCTTCAATGGCCAAACGCCTCAAGCAGTTAAAGGGAGCGGCTTATGAATATTTCCGGAAACAGTTTCACTTACGGGGTGGCGGCCTATCAGGCGGGCCAGTCCCGTGTCGATCAGGCCGGTGCAGCCATTGCGGCCAGCAGCCTGCCGAATGATGCGCAGACACGTGTCGACCAGGTTCGCAGCGTCGATGGAGCTTCTCAGAATCAGGCAGATAAGGCCGCACAGCTGGTCGAGTTGCAAGCGGGTAAGCGCGAGGCCCTGGCGGGCTCTCGAGTTATCCAGGCAGCCAGTGCAACATTGGGAAGCCTTATCGATACCTACGCCTGACCTCTGTTCCCTCCAGGGGGAGAAGGTGTAATACAAGCGCCGCGGGTGGATAACCACTCGCGGCGTTTTTGCATCCAGGTGTCGCCTGTGGTCAGACACGCTTGACAGGCTCTAGAGGAAAACATAAGTTTCAAACAACTGTTTAACGCCGGTCAGGAGATCCCTGCGGCGCCTTCCCATAAAAATGCATTCCAGAGGTAACAGTCATGCCTGACTACAAGGCTCCCTTGCGTGATATCCGCTTTGTCCGTGACGAACTGCTGGGTTATGACGCGCATTACCAGAGCTTGCCCGGCTGCCAGGATGCTACCCCGGATATGGTTGCCGCCATTCTTGAGGAAGGCGCCAAATTCTGCGAGCAGGTCCTGTCGCCGCTGAACCGTGTCGGTGACAAGGAAGGCTGCGTATGGAGCGAGTCGGGCGTGAAGACGCCGACAGGCTTCAAGCAGGCCTATCAGCAATTTGTAGAAGGTGGCTGGCCAAGTCTGCCGCATGATCCTGCTCATGGCGGCCAGGGTCTGCCTGAGTCGCTGGGTATTGCCTTGTCGGAAATGATCGGCCAGGCCAACTGGTCCTGGGGCATGTATCCAGGCCTTTCCCATGGCGCGATGAACACCATTGAAAGCCATGGTACCGACGAGCAGAAGCACACCTACCTGACCAAACTGGTTTCCGGCGAATGGACAGGCACCATGTGCCTGACCGAGCCTCATTGCGGCTCCGACCTGGGCATGCTGCGTACCCGTGCTGAGCCGCAGGCTGACGGTAGCTACGCGATCAGCGGAACCAAGATATTTATCTCTGCCGGTGAACATGACCTGACCGACAACATCGTGCATATCGTGTTGGCCCGCCTACCTGACGCACCGGCGGGTACCAAGGGTATCTCACTGTTCATCGTACCCAAGTTCCTGCCCAATGCCGAAGGTGGCATAGGCGAGCGCAACGGTGTGACCTGCGGCTCCATCGAGCACAAGATGGGCATCCACGGTAATGCCACTTGCGTGATGAACTTTGATAGTGCCAAAGGCTTCCTGATCGGCCCGCCCAACAAAGGCCTGAACTGCATGTTCACCTTTATGAACACGGCGCGTGTTGGGACGGCACTGCAAGGTCTGGCCCATGCGGAGATCGCATTCCAGGGTGGTATCCGTTATGCCCGTGAACGCTTGCAAATGCGTTCCCTGACCGGGCCAAAGGCGCCTGAAAAGGCTGCTGACCCTATCATTGTTCACCCAGACGTCCGCCGCATGCTGCTGACGATGAAGGCCTTCGCTGAAGGCAACCGTGCCATGATCTACTTTGCTGCCAAGCTGGTAGATGTGACCCGTTACAGCCAGGATGAGGAAGAGCGAAAGAAAGCCGATGCGCTGTTGGCCTTCATCACGCCGATTGCCAAGGCCTTCATGACTGAGGTGGGCTTCGAAGCCGCTAGCCATGGCATGCAGATCTATGGCGGTCACGGCTACATTTCCGAATGGGGCATGGAGCAGAACCTGCGTGATAGCCGTATTGCCATGATGTACGAAGGTACTACCGGTATTCAGGCCATTGACCTGTTAGGCCGTAAGGTACTGATGACTCAGGGTGAGTCGCTCAAGGGCTTTACCAAGATCGTTCACAAGTTCTGCCAAGCGCAGGAAGGCAATGCTGATCTCAAGGAGTTCATCGAGCCACTGGCCAAGCTGAACAAGGAATGGGGCGAAATCACACTGAAGGTCGGCATGGCTGCCATGAAGGACCGTGAGGAAGTAGGCGCTGCCGCAGTGGACTACCTGATGTACTCTGGCTATGCCTGCCTGGCCTATTTCTGGGCCGACATGGCACGCGTAGCCGCAGAGAAGCTGGCCGCAGGCACTGACGAGACAGCCTTTTACAAGGCCAAGCTGCAAACGGCGCGTTTCTACTATCAGCGCATTCTGCCGCGCACCCGCATGCACGTCGAAGCAATGCTGGCAGGGGCTGGCAGCCTGATGGACGTAGCAGAAGAGGACTTTGCGCTGGGCTATTGATTCGCCAGAGCTGAAACTTAAAAGGGCTGCGCCTCTCGGTGCAGCCCTTTTTTATTGGTCGATCGGTAAGGCAGGCCGGGATCAGTCGGCAAAGCCCAGCCAATTGTGGTGGTCATGACCTGTACCGTCGTCGAGCACGACCGTACAGGTGGTACCAGCAGACAGCTCCATGCCTTCCGGCACTTCATCGATGGCAATGCGCACCGGAATTCGCTGCGCCAGGCGAACCCAGTTGAATACCGGGTTCACATCGGCGATCAGCTCGCGGCTCTGCGGGTTGTCCCGATCATAGATACCCCGGGCAATGCTCTCTACATGACCCTTAAGCACCATGCCGCTCATCATGCGCATCTCGGCGGGTGCGCCGATCTTCACGTGGGGCAGTTTAGTTTCTTCAAAGTAGCCATAAACCCAGTAGGAATTCTTGTCGATGATCGCAAGCTTGGGTGCACCGGCCGAAGCATAATCGCCACGGTAGACCAGGAGGTTGGTGACATAACCATCCACTGGCGCCACCACGCGGGTGCGGGACAGGTTCAGGCGGGCCGCCTCAAGCTGAGCCTGGGCCTGCTTGTAATCTGCCTCGGCCGACGCGGCAATGCTGCTGGCGTCTTCACGGCTCTCCTTGGAAACGACCAGGCTGTCGATATCGGCGCGGCGCTTGGCGTTTTGCAGGCGCATGTCCAGCGTTGCCTTGCGCGAAGCGACCAGGGCTTCGGCCTGATGCACGGCAATCTCGTAATGCGACGGATCGATCTGCAGGAGCAGGTCGCCTTTTTTGACCAGCTGGTTGTCATGCACCGGCACGTTGACCACAAGGCCCGACACATCCGGTGCGATGTTGATGACATCGGCGCGCACGCGTCCGTCCCGCGTCCACGGATCGTTCATATAATGCACCCAGAGCAGCCGGCCTATCACCAGTGCGGCTACCACGACGATCAGGGTCGCCAATACGCTAAAAAGGTTCTTCAAGGTCATGGAACAAGGCTCTCAACGATAGACGGTCAGCGCCATGACGCCATAGATGCAGGCGAACAGGCTCAGGCGGAACAGGGAGGGGTGCCAGGTAAAGCGATACAGCCCAATGCTGGCGAACAGGCGATCAACGACCCACATCACCAGCAGGCCAACAATGAACAGCACGGTAACGGTGGGCAGGTACACACCGTGGAAAGCAATCTCACGAGGCATGGGCGATTCCTGTGACGGGCTCGCTCGGCGCAGCGTATTGCGCCAGCGGCGCGTGCGGGTCGAGCAGGGAGGTTCGAATGAAATGCAGGAAGCTCTGGATGCGACGCAGCGGCGACTCATCGAAATGCTGGCTATAGGGCTCACGCTGCGCTTCAACGCAGGCAATGGCCTGGTCCACCGCGGTGAGCGCACGTTGCAGATTGGTCTGGCTTGGCTTCAGGAACAGGCGGGCCAGCGCGCGGCCCATGGCGCGGATCGACTGACGCCAAGGGGACGCTTCGGCAAATCGAGGCTCGGCCGGTAGGCGCTCCTGCTCCTGACGCAGCTCAATGATGGCCTGACCGACTTCCTGGACCGTAAAGGTCCAGCCCAACAGCGCCTTCTGCACCTGCGGACGGCCATTGGCCAAACCGTAGGCCTGATTGAGCAGGTCGCGCGTGGCGCTTTCGAACCGGCTCGAAAGCCCTGGCAGCGGGTCACTCGTTACACGAACGACCTGACGGCGCAGGTCACGCTCCAGGCGTCGCCAGAGCCAAGCGCTGTTGGGTGGGAGCAGGATCGAGGAAATCGCGGCTGTGGTCGCCATGGACAGCAGTACGGCGATACCGTTGTTGATGAAGTTTGACGGGTCATACACCGGTGGATTGTCGGGAATCGAGGTAAAGCAGAAAAACACCATGCTACCCAGCCCGTAACCCATGTAACCCGGACGCAGGGCCACAAAGCTGCCCAGCATGAAGACGGGTGCCAGGGCGAACATGAGCATCCAGTATCCATCCAGTTGGGTGAAGACGAAGAAGTTCATGAAAAAGCCCACGGTAACGCCGAAAAATGCACCGATGGCCATCTGTTGGGCGGTCTTGTGGGGCATCGGACTGGACGAGGCGAGGGCGGCCACGGCAGCCGCGTTGGAGGCGAACATGCCGCCATAGGGCCAGGCTGTCATGATCCAGAACAGGCTGAGCAGCAGCACCATGAGGGCAGTTCGTACGCCTGCCACGGTTGATGCCATGGCATTGGCCTTGGCCACGAAGCGTGCCTTCCATTGCTCGCGTACATGGTGCGGAGCGGCCAGGGACGCGTGGGTCTGGACGTAGTTGTGCAGATCGTCCACCAAACGGAAGAGCAGCTCGGCAGCCGTCTCGAAGTCCAGCCGATCTTCTTCGGAGGGCGCGTTGGCAAGTAGCGAAGCACGGGCTTCCCGAATGCGTACGCGGGTATGGTCGCTCAAGGCCGAGAGACGTTCAGCGACTGCTGCCGCGTCCGGTGGTGTCAGCGGCTGACCACGCACGCTATCCAGGAGCTCCAGAAATGCAGCCTGCGCCATGTCGAATGCCGACAGTACAACGTCAGCCTGACGCTGGCGCAACCGTAGAAGCAGTCGACTCAAGGCATGCAGACGGGTCGTCATGGTCATGAACTCACTGTTCAGCCGCGAGAGACGACCGCTGCGCATGCGCATGTGCGGATCTTCAAAGGCTGTGGCGCTGCGCATGTTTTCAAGCCCGACGGCCTCGGCGGCATAGCGCACTCCACCGCTCTCCACGACATGCCGCTCCAGCTTGCCACGCAGCACATCGGCTACGTAGCCTGCAAAGGTGCCAAAGCGGTTGTATAAGGCGTTGCGCATGGCTGCGCCTGTGGTCTGCGGAAAAAGGGCTGCCGAGACGATACCGCTGCAGATAATGGCCAACGAAATCGCCAGCACCCGCATAACCGCTGACATAAAAGCACCTTCAGGGCTCATGACAGCGGGAATACCGATCAGCGCTGCGGTATAGCCTGCCAGCACACAGCCGTAGCTGCGCATATCGCGATAGCGCATGGCGCCGGCCGTGCACAGGCCAATCCAGACTGACATGCAGATCAGGAAGGGCACCCGCTCCTGGGCAAACAGGGCAACCAGCGCCAGCATGGCGATCAGGCCTGCTACCGTGCCCAGCAACCGATAGACGCTTTTGGCAAATACCTGGCCGCTCTGCGGCTGCATCACGATGAAAACGGTGATGACCGCCGAGGATGGGTGCGGCAACTGGAGGCGCATGGCAAGCCAGAGGGTCAGGCCGGCTGCGATCAGTACCTTGAACAGGTAGATCCACATGACACCGTCGCTTCTCGCCCAGGCGTTAAGCGCCTGGCGAAACGCGCTGGTGGTGGGGGTGGAAGTCGTTTCTGCTTTCATGAGGGCCTTAGGGCTTTTTGGCAATATCGACACGTGCCGGTTTCAGGTCCTTTTCGTCCGGGCCGTCTTCAGGCGCGATGGCACCGCCACCCAGAGCGATAATCAAGCCGGCCTGGGCGCTCAGACGCATGGCCTGGACCTGTTGCTCCACCCGCTGCTGGGCAAACAGACGGGTCTGGGCGTCCAGTACATGCAGGTAATCGGTCAGGCCGCGCTCGAAGGCCTTGCGGGCAATGTCGTAGGTGCGCTGCGCCGCTTCCACGGACTCACGGGCCATGTCGGCCTGCTTGTTGGCCGAGTCGAGACGAATCAGGTTATCGGAGATGTCCTTCAGCGCTTCGATAATGGTCTGGTTGTAATGTGCAACCGCAGCGTCGTAGCCTGCCGATGCGATACCAAGCTGCGAGCGGCGCTCACCGCCATCGAAGATGGGCAGCGAGATAGCCGGTCCAAAGGAGTAACCCGTCTTTTTGGCCGTGAACAATTCCTTGAAGGTGCCCATGGTCATCGACTGACCAATGCTCGCCATCAGATCAATGTTGGGGTAGAAGTCGGCGCGGGCTACATCGACACCCTTGGCGTTCATGGCAACCTGCCAACGGCTGGCAACCACGTCGGGACGATGACCCACCAGCTCCAGTGGCAAGCGGGAGGGCAGGGTTGGCATGGCGCCCAGTTGCAGCTGCGGACGTGTCAGCGAGGCGGCGTCGCCAGGGCCTTTGCCGGCCAATGCGGCCAACTGATTACGCGAAAGCGCAATGGCTTCGTCCAGGGCTTCGATCTGTCGATGCGTTTCCGGCAGCAATGCTTCGGCCTGGCTGACCTCGAACTGGGTGCCGATACCGCCTTCCAGCTGACGCTTCGCCAGTTTGGCGATCTGCTCCTGCTGATCTAGGGTCGCTTGGGCTACATCACGTTGCGCATATTGCAATGATAACTGGATATAGGCTCGCACGATGTTGGTCGTCAGCTCGAGCACCGCAACACGTTCTTCGGCAGCTGCCTGGTGGGCACGATCCAGGGCACGCTCGCTGTCATCATGCTCGCGTCCCCAGAAGTCGAGCTTATAGCTGAGCCCCAGGGAGGCGGTGTTGTTCCAGGTGGTACGGTCGGCCAACTCGCCCGGGCCATAGAAGTTATCCGTAGGCCAGGTGTAACGGCGCAGGTCAACGCTGCCGTTTACGTGGGGCGCCTCGGCGGATTCCACCAGTCCGGCCATTGCCTTGGCCGAGCGTACCCGTGCCGCTGCGGCTGCCAGTGACGGATTGCTGGTTAGGGCTTCAGCGATCCACCGGTCCAGCTGGGGGTCACGGTAGGCGCGCCACCACTGGCTGGCCGGCCATTGGGCGTCCAGCTTGGCCGCACGGATGGCATCGTCCGTAGCCAGGGTGTCGGCATTGACACGTTGAGCCTCCGGCGCGATACCGTGGGTGCTGATACAGCCGGAGATTGTTGAAGTCAGAACAAAAAAGCTTATGCCAAGCAGCGAATTCTTACAGGGGAATGACACAGAAGGCGTCCAGATATTCGAGGGGAGAGTCGCTCAAACCTACGTGAATTCTAGGAAACCCCTTGTCTTGAGATAAGCCGGCTGGTTTGTGAATGTTTATCTCACATTTTGTAATAATGGCCCTCTTGCGTTCATGGCAAAATTTATTTGCTAACTAATGAGGGGCATCATGGACACATTGCACAATATGCGCGTTTTCGCCTGTGTTGCCGAAAGCGGCAGCTTTACCAGCGCGGCGCAAGTGCTGAGCACCACCACCGCGCATGTTTCCCGGGCCGTGGCGAGCCTGGAAGCGCATCTGCGTACCCGCCTGCTCCATCGAACCACCCGCCGGATCGCCCTGACCGAGGCGGGGCAGCGCTACCTGCTGCGTTGCGAGCAGATCCTGGCCTATGTTGAAGAGGCCGAAGCCGAAGCCAGCGATGCTCATGCGCGGCCGGCCGGCAAGCTGCGTATCCATTCCATGACCGGGATCGGTCAGCATTACATGATCAAGGCGATTGCGGGCTATCGTCAGCAGTTTCCTGAGGTCAACTTTGACCTCACCATGGCTAACCGGATGCCAGACCTGCTCGATGAAGGCTACGATGTGGCGATTGTGGTCGCGACGGAGCTGCCGGATTCCGGCTTTGTTTCCCAGAACATCGGCCATACCTACAGCATCCTGTGTGCGTCGCCTGCCTATGTCGAAGCACGAGGCCTGCCTCGCAGCCCATCGGATCTGCCAAGTCATGACTGTATGAGACTGGTGAGTCCGGTCGTGCCGCTGGAAAAATGGGTTTTCGACGGACCCAACGGTCAGGAGATGGTCACCATCGGCACAACCTCGTTCCAGGTCAATGTAGGCGATGCCATGACTGAAGCGATTCAGGCGGGCCTGGGCATTGGAATCCTGCCAATTTACTCCGCCATCGAAGGGTTGCGTGACGGCTCGCTGGTTCGTGTCCTGCCGCAGTATCAACTGCAACAATTGAACGTGTACGCCTTGTATCCGTCCCGCCAGTACCTGGACGCCAAGATCAAGACGTTCGTGGCGTTCTTGCGTGAGCGACTGCCCGGCGTTCTGGAAGCCGAAGAGCACGAGCTGCGTGAGTTTAGCCTGCGCAATGCCTGTGGCGGCGCCCGTCAGGTGCAGCCGGCCTGATTCCCTTAGGCCCTGGTTATGCTTGCCCAGGGCTGTTTCTGCTTTTCTTTCCCGGCTCATCTGTTCAATACTGGGCTTACCCATGCGGGCCAGGCCTTTATGCGATCAAGTGCTTAGCCTGCTAATCAGTAGTGCTCGATCAGGACAATAAATGAGCCCTCAGTCGTCTTCCGGCCTTGCCGAGCAACCGCTCAAGGGCATCGGGCTGATTTGTCTCGCGATACTCTTGTTTGCCAGCCATGACACGATGTCCAAATATCTGTCGGGTTTCTACCCGATCGTGATGGTCGTCTGGGCACGTTACGTTTCCCATACGGTGTTGATGCTGGGCGTCTTCGGGCCTCGCATGGGGATGGGAGTGATCCGCACACGGCGGCCCGGACTGCAGATCGCCAGGGCGTTGTGCCTGATCGGGACCAGCCTGTTCTTTACGGCCGGGCTGCGTTATCTACCACTGGCAGAAGCCACGGCGGTCAACTTCCTCGCTCCGCTGATCGTAACGGCTCTGTCGGTGCCCCTGCTGAAAGAGCGGGTGACCCGGCCGCAGTGGATCGCTGTGGTGACCGGCTTTGTTGGTGTTCTGATCATCATTCGCCCCGGTAGCTCGCTGTTTACGCCAGCTGTTCTGCTACCGCTGGGGTCCGCAGTGATGTTTGGTATCTACCAGATCCTGACCCGCATTCTTTCCTCGACTGACAGCCCCACCACCAGCAATTTCATCGCCGGACTGGTGAACAGCTTGATCATGACATCACTGTTGCCCTTCTTCTGGGAGCCGCCGAGCTGGACGCATGCCATTTTGATGATAGGGTTAGGCGCATGTGGAATGGGCGGACACTTGTTGCTGACCCAGGCATTCCGCTATGCGCCGCCCGCGTTGCTCGCACCCTTCAGCTACGGGCAGATTATCTGTGCAGGGTTGATGGGATTCATTTTCTTCGGTCATGTACCTGACGAGGGCGCCCTGGTCGGTATGACAATCATCAGCCTCAGCGGGCTGGCTGTCGCCTGGCAACAGCGGCGTGCACGCAAACCCACCACCGTATCAAGGAGACCGACTATGGCATCGTCTGAGTCCCGTATCGCCACGGCCAATCCAGGCCGCTACATCACACGGTTATGCAAGCACTGGGGGCATAAATTCCAGGTGGAATTCGATGACGGAAAGGGCTTTATTCAGTTCCCGGCGGGAACCTGTCACCTTGAGGCGCAAGGCGACGTGCTATTGGCAAAGATCGAGTTTCCTGCTGAAGAGCTGGAGCGGATGGAAGGGGTGGTCGCTGATCATTTGCAGCGGATGGGAAGCGGTGAAACACTGCAGATTGATTGGGTCAGGGTCTCATCAAGCCCGACTGAGTGATCGCCTGTGCCAGGGAGGCGGCAAGCGAGTCATTCGTGAAAGCCGCCGTAAAGTCACCAGAACCGCTTGTTCCGGTATCCAACAGGCGCTGCGCCTTGGCTTCACGTTCTCTGTAAGTGTGCAGAGAACGTGAAGCGCCGAAGGCATGGGAAAAAGCTGAAGCCGCCTGATCAGCGCACCAAATAATCCACCACAATCCCTATCCAGATTGCCAGGCCTGCCCAGTGATTATGCAAAAAAGCCTTGAAGCATTTCATGGGGTCCCGGTCCCGTGTACTCAGAAATTCCCAGACAAAACACCCTAGCGCCACCACAAGGCCCAGATAGAACCACGCGCCCATGTGAAAGCGCGCACCGGCAAGGAGCAGGCAGAGCAAGGTAAGGCCCTGCAGCGTCGCGATGATGATGCGGTCTGCGTCGCCAAACAGGATGGCAGTGGATTTCACGCCGATCTTCAGATCGTCTTCCCGATCCGCCATGGCGTAATAGGTGTCGTATCCCACCGTCCAGATCACGTTGGCGATGAATAATAGCCAGGCCTCAGGCGGAAGCGAGCCGGTTTCGGCGGTAAAGGCCATCGGCATTCCCCAGGAGAAGGCTGCGCCCAGTACCACCTGTGGGTAATAGGTGTAGCGCTTCATGAAGGGATACAGCGCAGCGATACCCAGGGCGCCAAAGGACATCCAGATGGTGATGGCGTTGGTAAACAGCACCAGCACGAAGCTGAGCCCAACCAGCACGGCAAAGGCAATCAGAGCTTCCTTGGTTGTTATCCTGCCGGTCGCCAGCGGGCGCGCCTTAGTACGACTGACATGACCGTCGAAGTTTCGATCGGCAAAGTCGTTGATTACACACCCCGCCGAGCGCATCAGGGCGACACCCAGCACGAAAATGATGACGTTCTTCACGCTCGGGCGGCCTTCGCCCGCAATCCACAAGGCCCAGAGTGTTGGCCAGAGCAACAGGTAGATGCCGATAGGCTTGTCCAGTCGCGTCAGTTGGACGAAGTCTTTGATGCGGCTGCTAGGCCGGGTGGTCCCGATGATTTTCTGCGGGGCGGCGGTAGCGAGCGAGGCAGCTGGCTGTGGCTTTTTACGGGAGCGGTTCTTTTTCATTGCGGCGCCGTATCGGAATGAACGAAAGCCCGAGCCGTTTTACGGCGGGCTGGCCGATTATAGCCTCTGATCTTTCAGGAACTGCCAGAACGCCGGCAGAAACACCTCGGCAACCAATACGCCAAGGCCGTCACGGCGAAAGACCGAACGCCGAGCCCAGAGCGGCTTCTGATCCTGCACTTCTTCCTGTGGAAGCCAGCCAGCAGGGTAACGCGTGGCCTCCAGCGGGCCGCGGTTAAACGCGTTATCGCTGAACAGCAGAGCGCCTAGTGGGCGTTGGCCCAGTTGAGCCAGCTCAAACCCTGAGGCCTCGAGCGCCTCGCGCGTTGCCACGCTGCGGGCAAACACCCAGCGGGTCTGCGTACCTAACAGGAAAACCTCGCGTACCCAGCCGAGCGTCTCCGACGGCGCGTCCAGGGCCTTGCATTCATCTGCCCTTAGCGGCTGCCATCCTTCAGTAATGACGTCCACCGCAAAGCGGTTACCGCTGAGCTGCGTCAGGCGCTGGGTCAAGGAGCCTTCATCTTCAAACAGCCACTTGCGGGGAGCGTCTCCGTCGAGCTGCGCAGCGTTTTGCCAGAAGGGTATGCGTGGGGTCATATCAAGTGATCTATCCGTTAGAGGCCCATAGCTTAACAGTCAGGCTTATGGCCTGAGTCCGAGATCATTGGCGCGTCGGCGCAAGAGTTGCAGAAAGGTTTCCAGCTCTTGGCTCAGGGGCTCGTTCTTGCGCAGCAGCACGCCATAGGGCGCCATCTCTTCCTCGATTTCGAGTGGAAGCGGCACGACGAGCCCGGTCCGCAGATAGTCGGAGACCACCGTTTCGGACAGCACCAGAATCGCCTCGGTCATCTGCACCAGCTGCAGCATGGCAAAGACCGAACTGCATTCAATCACGTCTCGCGGTGAGGGCAGTGAAAGCCGCTCGAAGGCGCGCTCCAGTGCCATGCGGGCCGGACTGGAGGACGGCTGTAAGATCCAGGGCCATTGGCTGACCAGCTCGCTCAGGTCGATCCGGTCGCGCCCCGCCAAGGGATGATCGGCCCGTACGGCTACGACCAGATGTTCGTTGCCCAGCGGCTCGAACTGGTAACGGCTCCGATCGCTTTCGGCGCTTTGCCGGGCGACCGCCAGGTCGATGCTGCCTTGGTCCAGTAATTCAATGAGCTGATCGCTGGTGTCGCCCATGATGCGTAACTTGAGCCGGGGATGCTGACGCTTCATGTCGGCGATGGACTGAACGACCAGATCAGGCGCTGCGCCCATGATGGTGCCGATGGAGAGATACCCATAGCCGCCTTGCTGGCGATCGGTGATGTCTTCGGCGCAGCGGTCGAGCTGCGTCAGGGCGGTGCGGGCAAAGCGCAGGACTTCTTCGCCCAGCGCATTAGGCTTCATGCCTCGCGTCTGGCGCTCAAACAGCTCGCAGCCAAAGGCATCTTCGATTTCCTGCAGCATGCGAGTGGTCGCCGGTTGCGACATGTTCAGGGCCTGCGCGGCGCGATGCAAGTTCTGGCTATTGCCCAACGTGACCAGCATGAGCAGGTGCTTGTAACGCAGCCGATTGAACAGGGCGCGCGCGGATGCGGATACGTTCATTGTTGTTCTTCCTTAGCGAACGATGCCGCCTGGGTATCGGTGTTGACCTAATTATTATTGGTAATCACGCGCCATCACAGCTAAAGAGTGAGCTCCAAGAATAAAAAAGGAATTCGCCATGCACACCTCCTTTCTCTCGCCTGCCGGCTACGTCATCTGTCCGTTGTAGCTACGACGCACACTAACGCTTCGTTATGCGAAGACGACCCTTTCTGATTGGAGGCTTGGCAGCCATGGCGGCACCTGCTCTACAGGCATTCGCACAGGCCCGCGAAACCCTTGCGGTTTACCAGGGACCACGACTTGATGCCCACATTCATCTGTTCGATCCGCACCGCCCGGAGGGCATTCCGTGGCCTGAACCAGGCGATACTATCTATCGCCGCACATTGCCGGACGAATATTTCGCCCAGGCAGCGCCCTTGGGCATTGTGGGTGCGATTGCCGTAGAGGCCAGCCCCTGGCGAAAGGATAACGACTGGCTGCTTGAGGCCGTACGGCACCATACTGGCATGGTGGGCTTTGTCGGCAATCTGGTGCCAAACGATCAGCACTTTGCGGCTGATCTTGACCGGCTGGCAGCCGAGCCCCTATTTCTGGGGATGCGCTACGGCAACCTATGGGATCGTGATCTAACAGAAGACCTTCGAAAGCCTGGCTTTATCGAGGGGTTGCGCCTTCTGGCTCAGAGCGGCAGAGCACTGGACAGTACCAACCCGACGCGATCCCTGATCGCTGCGCTGCTGGAGGTAAGTGATGCTGTCCCAGACCTTCGTATCGTGGCGGATCACTTGCCTAATGCCCAGGTCCCTCCTGCTGAAGAGCGCGCGTACTGGCGAGACCTGGAGACGTTCGCTGCCCGACCAACGGCCTTCATGAAACTCTCCGAAGTGCCGCAGCGCATACAGGGAACAGTGGGGCTGGACGTTGCGTATTACCAGGAGCACCTGGACCGATTGTGGTCGCTATTCGGCGAAGATCGCATCCTGTTTGGCAGTGACTGGCCCAACAGCGATCACCTCGTCTCGCTGGATAAAACCATTGGCCTGACGCAGGCCTACCTGGCTACAAAAACATCGGTAGCTCAGGAGAAAGTGTTTTATCTCAACTCCAGGCAGGCCTATCGCTGGAAGTCACGACAGGCACAGCAATCATGACCGATGCATAAAGGGTATCGGATGTAAGTTTATTTCGATTAGTCAGGCATCGCTTCTGCGCTTAGATTCAAGGCGCTTACAACAAAAACAAGGTGACCGTCATGCTCCGCTTGCCTCATGCCGCCCCGGTATTCAGATGCCCTCACGCCTGTTTCGACCTTTCTTCCTCTGGCGTTAAACGTCATCGAGGGGGACTGCCCACACGCTAGTGTTTGCCGTCTCGTACGTCGCTCCACGCCCCATAACAATTCCAAGAGGAAACTGGCGTGAACACATTGTCTCCGCACATCATCAAGAAGGTCTCCTGGCGGCTTTTGCCGTTTCTCCTGCTCATGTATGTCCTGGCGTTTCTGGACCGCGCCAACGTAGGGTTCGCCAAGGCTGCCTTTCAGGCAGACACTGGCCTTTCGGATGCGGCATTTGCCTTTGGCGCCGGGATCTTCTTTCTCGGTTATGCCTTTCTGGAGGTGCCCAGTAACTTGATCATGCACAAGGTCGGTGCGCGGCTTTGGATGTGCCGAATCATGGTGACATGGGGCCTAATCTCCGCCGCTATGATGTTCGCTCACAACGAGACGACCTTTTACGTGCTGCGGTTCCTGTTGGGCGTGGCCGAGGCCGGATTCTTTCCGGGCGTCATTCTTTACCTCACATACTGGTTTCCCCAAGGTGCCCGCGCCAGGGCCATGGGGTTCTTTTATTTCGGCGCACCGCTGGCATTTATCTTCGGAAGCCCGCTCTCCGGTCTCTTGCTTGAGTTCGACGGGCTGGGCGGGTTGCATGGTTGGCAATGGCTGTTCATGGTGGAAGGACTCCTGGCAACCGTTGTAGGCGTCTGGGCCTACTGGTACCTGGATAATCGTCCGGGTGATGCCAAATGGCTGGCCGTTGAGGAGCGCCGGGCGTTGCAAGAGACGCTTGACCGTGAGGACCGCGAGAAACTCGCCCACGGTAAAAGCCTGCTCAAGGTACTGACTCATCCCGGCGTCCTCTACCTGTGCCTGATCTATTTCCTGATCCAGACCAGCGTTTATGGCGTGGTGTTTTACCTGCCCACGCAGGTGGCGGGGCTACTGGGGCAGAAGGTCGGCTTTATGGTTGGACTGGTGACCTCCGTTCCCTGGGTGTGCGCTCTTGCAGCTGCCTACCTGATTCCGGCCTATTCAGATCGCACCGGTAATCGCCGTGCAACTGCGGCGCTTACCGTCGCTATGGGCGGATTGGGTATTGCTGCCTCGGTAGCGTTCGGCTCGCCGCTGCTGGCGCTGGTCGCTCTGTGTTTTGCCGCCTCGGGCTTCATCGCTGTCCAGCCGATCTTCTGGACATTTCCCTCAGCTTACCTTGCCGGTAGCGCGGCGGCAGGCAGCATTGCCCTGATCAATTCTATCGGCGCGTTGGGCGGATTCATGGCACCCAACCTCAAGCGCTGGGCCGAGACGGCCTTTGACTCCACTGCTGCCGGCCTCTACTTCCTTGCCGGCGCCAGCCTTCTAGCCGGTTTGCTGATTATTGCTGTTCACCGCTTCAGTCCTTCGACGCCCATCAAGCGCGCCGCTACGCCTCTTAATACGCTGCCAGGAGACGCCCATGAGCATGCCCACCATTAAACACGTCCGCGCCTTCACTCTACGGGGCGGCGGTGCGGATTATCACGACCAAGGCGATGGTCATTGGATCGACGATCATATCTCTACGCCCATGGCAAAGTATCCCGAGTACCGGCAGAGCCGCCGCAGCTTTGGTATCAACGTATTGGGGACGCTGGTGGTGGAAGTGGAGGCCAGCGACGGGACGGTAGGCTTTGCTGTTACCACGGGTGGTGAGTTGGGCGCCTTTATCGTCGAAAAGCACTTGGCGCGTTTTATTGAAGGCGCCAAGGTAACGGACATCGAAAAGATCTGGGACCAGATGTTCAACGCCACGCTCTACTACGGGCGCAAGGGCATTGTCCTCAATACCATTTCGGGCGTGGACTTGGCCTTGTGGGACCTGCTCGGCAAGATTCGCCAGGAGCCTGTTCACCAGCTCTTGGGCGGTCCCGTACGGGACGAGCTTCAGTTTTATGCCACTGGCGCACGGCCCGATCTGGCCAAGGAAATGGGCTTTATCGGCGGCAAGCTGGCGCTTCAGCACGGCCCCGCTGAAGGTGAAGAAGGGCTGCGCAAGAACATCGAAACGCTGGCCACCATGCGTGAGCGGGTGGGGGACGACTTCTGGCTGATGTTCGACTGCTGGATGAGCCTTGACCTCAACTACGCCACCCGTCTGGCCAATGCGGCAAGCGAGTTTGGCCTCAAGTGGATCGAAGAGGCGCTGCCACCGGATGACTACTGGGGCTACGCCGCCCTCCGGCAGCAAGTGCCGAGCGGGATGCTGGTCACTACGGGTGAACACGAGGCGACCCGTTGGGGCTTCCGTATGCTCCTGGAGATGGGCTGTTGCGACATTATCCAGCCGGACGTGGGCTGGTGTGGGGGGATTACTGAGCTGATCAAGATCTCGGCGCTGGCTGATGCCCATAATGCGCTGGTCGTGCCCCATGGGTCCTCCGTCTACAGCTACCACTTCGTCATTACCCGCACCAACAGTCCCTTCTCGGAATTCCTGATGATGGCGCCCAAGGCGGACAAGGTGGTGCCGATGTTCAACCCGCAGCTCCTGGACGAGCCGATTCCAATCAATGGCCGCATGAAAGCTTCTGTCCTAGACAAGCCCGGCTTTGGGGTACGGCTAAACCCCGAGTGCCAGCTACATCGACCCTACGATCACTGATAAAGGAGCGCGGCGCGGAGGAACCGCGCCGCCAGACAAGGAACCGCCATAATGCCAACAAAAGCGTTCCGTATGACCTTGCATCCCGGGCAGGCTGAGGAGTACCAGCGCCGGCACGATGAGATCTGGCCTGAGCTGGTCGACGCGCTGCTAGCCGCCGGTGTCGAGGACTACCGCATTTTTCTTGACCCTGAGACGCACGCGCTCTACGCCGTACTGACGCACCGCAGTGAGCACGCCCTGGATGAGTTGCCCCGCTTGCCGGTGATGAAGCGCTGGTGGCATCACATGGCTGAGATCATGGCGACCAATCCGGACGAGTCGCCGGTGAGCGTACCGCTCTTGCCTGTCTTTGTACTGACGGCAGGAGACGCGTGATGGAGGTCATCCTGCTGGGTGTCATCCTGCATTTTATCGGCGGCTTTGCTTCCGGCAGCTTTTACATCCCTTACAAGAAAGTGCAGGGCTGGGCCTGGGAAAGCTACTGGATCATTGGCGGCCTGTTCTCCTGGTTGTTCGTACCACTGGTGGCGGCCGTGCTGACTGTCCCCAACTTCACGCACATCATCGGCGAGGCCGATACGTCCACGTTGCTCTGGACCTATACCTTCGGTGTGCTGTGGGGGATTGGCGGTCTGACGTTTGGCTTGACCATGCGCTACCTGGGCCTTTCGCTGGGCATGTCCATCATTATGGGCCTGATCTCCGCCCTTGGGGCGCTGATGCCTGCAATCTACAAGGACCTGTTTACCGACGAAACCCGAGGCTCCTTTACCGAACTGGTCGCCAGCGCTGGCGGGCATTGGGTGCTGGCGGGCGTTGCCATTTCGCTTGTAGGCATTGCTATCTGTGGGCGGGCCGGTGTGATCAAGGAGCGGGAAGTCTCCGAGGCAACCAAGCAGGCGAGTGTGGCGGAGTTCTCCCTGGCCAAGGGGTGGACCGTTGCCATCATCTCGGGCGTGCTCAGCGCCTGCTTCAGCTATGGCATCTCGGCCGGGCGTCCCCTGGCTGAAGCGGCTGTAGCCCAAGGCACCAATAGCCTGTTCCAGAACAACGTCACCTTCATGCTGATCATGTGGGGCGGGCTGACCACCAATGCCATCTGGTGCTTGCTGCTCAATCGGCGTAACCGCTCGTTCCACAACTACACCGACTCGCAGACGCCGCTCCTGCGCAATTACCTCTTGGCAGCCAGCGCTGGCACGATCTGGTTTCTACAATTTTTCTTCTATGGCATGGGTGAGAGTCGGCTCAACAACGACGCCAGCTCTTGGGTGCTGCACATGTCTTTCATCATTGTCGTGTCGAACCTGTGGGGGCTGTATTTCCGTGAATGGCACGGCACCTCGGCACGTAACAAACGCATCCTGCTGACAGGCATCGTGGTCATCCTGGCTTCGATTGCTATGGTGGGGTATGGCAACTATTTGAAGTAGAGACGACTCGGCCCTGACTTTATCGAACCCAAGGAGACAACCATGCTGCTCGCAGACAAGACCGTCATCATCACCGGCGCCTCCCGTGGGATAGGCCGGGCTATTGCCCTGGAGTGCGCCCGACAGGGCGGCAAGGTCGTCATCGGGCACAGCGGTAGCGATCCCAGCAAACCGCAGGTGGCCTCGTTGATCCAGGAAATCGAGCAGGCCGGTAGCCGTGCGGTCGACGTAGGGGCCGATGCTGCCGATCCGGACACCGGCAGCACGCTCGTCAAGGCGGCAGTGGAGGCGTTTGGCAGTGTGGATGTATTCGTCAACAACGCGGGCATCTGTCCCTTTCACGCTTTTCTCGATATGCCACGCGAGGTCTATTACAAGACCGTAGACACCAATCTTAATGGTGCCTATTTCGCCGTACAGGCAGCGGCCAATCAAATGAAGGAGCAAGGAAGGGGAGGCTCGATCATTGCCGTCAGCTCGATCAGCGCATTGGTGGGCGGCGCGATGCAGACGCACTACACACCCACCAAGGCCGGGCTGCTGTCACTCATGCAGTCCTGTGCCATTGCCCTTGGCCCGTACGGCATACGCTGCAATGCCGTACTGCCGGGCACTATCGAGACCGATATCAACAAGGACGACCTGGCCGATCAGGAAAAACGCGACTACATGATTAAACGGACACCCCTGGGACGCCTGGGAGAGCCGGATGACCTGGCCGGCCCGGTCGTATTCCTCGCATCGGACATGGCCAGGTACGTCACTGGTGCATCCCTACTGGTAGACGGGGGAATGTTCGTGAACTTGCAATAGCGTTTCCGGTTCCGGGTTTATTCGGAACACCGCTCCATTTCGATTCCTGGAGAGCCTTGATGAATAACAACAATATGCAGGCAACAGCGAGTGCAACAACGGGTGTAACAGCGAGTGCAACAACGGGGACTGCGTCTACCTCGCGGGAAACCGTGATCCCGGTCAAGAGTGCCCGGCTCAAGCGTATTCAATGGGTAGCGCTGACACTGCTGGTGCTGGCGGGGTTCGTCAATTACCTGGACCGCAGCACCCTGGCCATCGCTAACCAGACCATCAGCCAGGAGCTGTCTTTCACGCCGACCGAAATGGGGCTTTTGCTCTCCGTCTTTTCCTGGGCGTATGCCGTGGCGCAGTTGCCGATCGGCGGCATTCTCGACCGCTTTGGTGCCCGTCTGACCCTGGGCCTGGGGATCTGCCTCTGGTCGATTGCCCAAGGCATGCTGGGATTACTCAGTAGCCTGAACCACATGATCCTGGCGCGTATCGGTCTGGGCATCGGCGAGGCCCCTCAATTTCCGGCCGGCGCCAAGGTTGTCAGCGAGTGGTTCAACATCAAGGAGCGAGGGCTGCCGTCTGGCATCTTCAACATGGCATCCTCCCTCGGGCCGGCAATTGCCCAACCGATTCTCGCCGCGCTGCTTCTGGGCCTGGGCTGGCGGGCGATGTTCATTGCCATGGGCGTAATGGGTGTGGGCGTGGCAATCGTCTGGTACGCCGTCTATCGCAACCGTGATGAGGTCAGCCTTACCGCGCAGGAACAACACTATCTCGACGAAGGCATGACCAGGGGTGACAGCACGGGCCGTATGACCTTTGCCGAATGGCGCGGACTTTTCAAGCTGCGCGTGACCTGGGGCATCGTGTTTGGCTACGTCGGCATCATCTACATGCTGTCGTTGTACCTGACCTGGCTGCCTGCGTATCTGGAGCGAACCCATCATCTGTCCCTTGCCAGCGCGGGCTGGGTCGCCAGTATTCCATTCCTGGCCGGAGCGGCGGGCGTGATCAGTGGCGGCCTCCTGGTAGACCGTGTAATCCGTGGCGGCGCCAGCGTCAGCCGCAGCCGTAAATGGCCGATCTGCGGCGGCCTGATCGGCGCAGGCTTCTTCACGGTCCTTGGCGCCTATGCCCAGGGCGTCGTCCCGGTCATGGCGTTATTCAGTGCGGCACTGTTCTGCCTGAATGTAGCAGTAGCCGGCACATGGTCCCTCGTCAGCGTGGCTGTACCGTCACGCATGGTGGCCTCCCTCGCCAGCATCCAGAACTTTGGCGGCTATTTCGGCGGTGCCTTTGCTCCAGTCGTGACCGGTATGGTCGTACAGCAGACCGGCTCGTTCACACTCGCCCTGGTCATCGCAGCCCTGATCGCACTGCTCGGCGCTGCGAGCTACTTCTTCGTCGTCAAGCTTCCTGAAAAAGGAGGCCATCTGGCTTCTCACTGATCCCTTAACGTTCAACACAACAGGACTTCTTATGCAGATGCCACACAACGCCTTCAAGGCAGCGCTCAAGCAGGACCAGACCACCTACGGCATCTGGGCCGGCTTTGCTACAGGCTACGCGGCGGAAATCATTGCCAGCCTTGGCTACGACTGGATGCTCATTGACGGTGAGCACGCACCTAATACCGTGCCGACGATTCTGGCCCAGCTCCAGGCGGTCGCACCCTATGCCACTCAGCCCGTGGTAAGGGCCGTAACCGGTGACAGCGTGCTGATCAAGCAGCTACTCGATATCGGCGTCCAGACCCTGATGGTGCCTATGGTGGAAACAGCCGAGCAGGCGCGTGAGCTGGTCCGGGCTATGCGCTATCCACCTCATGGTATTCGTGGGGTTGGCGGTGGGCTGGCCCGTGCAACTCGTTGGGATGGTGTGCCGGATTACCTGGCTACTGCCCATGAGGAGCTCTGCCTGATCGTACAGGTTGAGTCAGCCAAGGGGGTTGAAAACGTCGAAGCGATTGCTGCGGTAGAGGGCGTCGACGCGGTCTTCGTCGGTCCAGCGGACCTGTCCTCTGGGTTGGGCTATCCCGGCAATTCAGGTCATCCCGACGTGCAAGCCAAGATCCGTCATGCCATCGATGCCACCCGTGCGGCGGGCAAAGTCAGCGGCATTCTTGCCCCCCAAGAGGATGACGCTCGCCGCTACCAGAGCTGGGGCTGCCAGTTCATTGCCGTGGGCATTGATATCAGCCTGATGCGTCAGGCAGCCCTGGATAATCTGCGTCGCTACAAGGAAGGCCCGGCCGTCAGCGCGCCTTCGCGAACCTACTAAAACAAGAGGAATCGGCCATGACCCAACCGTATCAGAACTTCATCAATGGCGCATTTCAGCCCAGCAGCGAGCACCTTGGTGTTTTCAACCCGGCCACTGGTGCACGATTGACCGACGTGCCTGCCTCTAATGGCGATGATGTAAACCGTGCCATTGAGGCCGCACGCGCTGCTCAAAAAGCCTGGGCAAAAAAGCCCGCTATAGAGCGCGCTGGGTACTTGCGCAAAATCTCCGCCAAGATCCGTGAACATGCGCCCCGGCTGGCGCGCATCATTATCGAAGAGCAGGGCAAGGTCAGTGGTCTGGCTGAAGTCGAAGTTAACTTCACGGCTGATTACATCGACTACATGGCAGAGTGGGCGCGCCGCATCGAAGGCGAAATCATTACCAGCGACCGGCCTAACGAAAACATCTTTCTGTTCCGTAAGCCCCTGGGGGTGGTCGCCGGCATCCTGCCCTGGAATTTCCCATTCTTCCTTATCGCCCGCAAGATGGCGCCGGCCCTGGTAACCGGCAACACCATCGTCATCAAACCCAGCGAAGAGACGCCGATCAACTGCTTCGAATTTGCCAAACTGGTCGCCGAAACGGACTTGCCTCCTGGCGTGTTCAATGTCGTCAGTGGGGCAGGGGAGGTCGGGGGAACGCTCAGCGCCCATGCCGGAATCGACATGATCAGCTTTACCGGCAGTGTGGCTACGGGTGCCCGCATCATGGCGTCGGCTGCACCCAACCTCACCAAGCTCAACCTTGAACTCGGCGGCAAGGCACCAGCCATCGTGCTGGCCGACGCTGATTTAGATCTCGCCGTCCGCGCCATTCGCGGTTCGCGCATCATCAATACCGGCCAGGTCTGTAACTGTGCCGAGCGCGTATACGTCGAGCGTGGCGTAGCCGATGAATTCATCTCACGTGTCAGTGCTGCCATGAGTGAAACGCGCTACGGAGATCCGCTTGCCGACCCCTCGGTAGAAATGGGCCCGCTAATCAACCAGGCCGGGCTCGATAAGGTTGCCGAACGCGTGCGTACGGCAGTCAGCCAGGGTGCTACGGTCGTCTCTGGTGGCAAGGTCGCAGATATTCCCCGAGGCTTCCACTACGAGCCTACCGTGCTGGCCGGTTGCCGAGAGGATATGGCGATCATGCGTGAGGAAATTTTTGGTCCCGTCCTACCAATCCAGATCGTTGACAGCCTGGACGAAGCAATCGCCCTGGCAAACAACTCCGAATACGGCCTTACCTCATCCGTCTATACCCGCAGCCTGAGCAAAGCCATGCAAGCCTGCCGCGAAATTGATTTTGGCGAAACCTACATCAACCGAGAAAACTTCGAAGCCATGCAAGGCTTCCATGCGGGTGTACGCAAGTCAGGGGTTGGAGGGGCGGATGGAAAGCATGGGTTGTATGAATATACCCATACGCAGGTGGTATATATGGAGTGCTAATAAGATCGCCCACCTAAATGGGTGGGCATCTTTAATTTGAAGAACTTAATTTAATTTGTGTGTTAAAAAATTTTATTTATCAAGAGTTATAAGGTATACCGTGTGTGTCTACATACTTCTTGGATATCTCGGATAGGGGTCTGTATTTACCGCCAGATGTGCCTTCATACAGTCCTGTTTTAGCTACAGCGCTTTTTCTTCGAATAATTTATTAGATCGTTGCATCTGTTTGATACTTTAATAATTAGGCAGAAACCTTGTAATGAGTTTGCCTAGTATTAAATATTAAGAGTCTGGTCAGAAGAGAGTTTCTCCTGTATGAGCCTTTAGTTGTGGTTCATTCAGCTCTTTTTTGGTTCCGAGCATAAGCGACTAGGTCTTTGGGATATACCATGTGGCTGATTTGGCTGTCATCTATGCCATAAAGATAGGCCACAGCGCCGGCTTCGAAAGCCCAGTAACCAAAATATGCACCTTCGGTTGAGGTCATACTAAGATGGGTATCATGCCACGTTGTACGTTTGAATGACGGATACCATTCTTTACAATACTGATTTAGAAGTTTTGAGGCCTCATCTTTAGTTTCGGCATACATTGCATGTATCAAGGTAGTGTAAGGCTTATCATGGTACCATTCATCAATTTCTGCACGATTGGGTAGTACACCTCCTACAAGCTCTTCATAAAGCGTATCTTCAGCTGCATATCCTGGATCAACAATTTTAGTAATACGCTCTAGGAGATCCTTGCGATTAAGTAATACAGCTATTCCGATCAGTTGGAGGCAGTCTTCATAATCTTCAAGTTGGTCAAGACCTAGAGGCGACATCCTGGGTTCATTTTCATAACGCCCGAGAGCTAGTTGATAGTTCTCGTAGGCAGAAATTACTTTTTCGAAAGAGTCTTCGATCTGCTGTATTGGCTGTCCAACTGTATAATCAAGAATCCAGGCCATAAACTCATTTCGAGCTATTAGCATAGTTGCAACTGACTCGGCTTCTTCAGGCGTATCCGCTTGCGGCTTGGTGATTTTTAAGAATTCGACATCTTCTAAGTAATAATTTCTCATATTTCCGTAATATGGTGAGGTCAAGAAAATTTGTCGAGCTTGCATTTGCTACGGCTCCGCAAAGCTTAGTTGGGCTTCCATATCTTTTGGCTAATGCTATTTAGTACGGTCCTGACTCCATTTCATCTATAATTAGATGCGGTATTCATGTGACTTTTAGGAGCGTATTTTTAGTAGCAGACCTCACATGGCGTATTGGTAGGCTGCTCGAATGATCGAGAGGAGCATAAGGATTATGAATCTATCAAATTTTTATTTAAGCTATGAGAGAAGTAAATTTTGATGTAGATGGTTGGTTGTAATTTCGCCTATAGCTAATTTCATGTAAGTATTTAGATGCAAATTATTTTATCGTTTGTCGGTTAGAAATATTTAAATTGCCTGATTTTTGATCTTTAAGTTTTACATTAAGTTGGTGTTTTGATGTTTTTGATGTTAGAGATATGTCTTCTAATAAATTGGCCGCTAACCGCACTTATGAAGCGGTTAGCTTAAGCCTTTTGTAGGTCAACTAGACGTAACTGGGTTTATATGTTCTAGGTATAGAGGCTAGTTGAGGTGTTTTGGACGGTAGGTTTTCATCGTGTTGTTGCCATCGGCTTATTAGGCTTAAAAGCATAGGATTGTTTATTTGAGATCCGTATACATTTTCAAGCGAAATAGGCTTTTGAGCTAGCTCCCTGATACGGCCTAAGGTACGGGGTAAGCGTCTCCTTTCGGCAGCGGCGAAGCTAATAGCCTGTTCGAATTGCTGCCTGCGTAGACTTAAGGAAACTTCTTGGTGTCGGTGTAGGGCGTCATATTTTTGCCAGGCTTGCTTTTCCCATAACTCTAAGTTTTTTTGATAACTATAGATTTCCTTTTCTAACCATTCTTGCTCGCGTTTGGTCAAGCTTTGACCTCCCTGCGCAGCGCTAGCTTTCCAGCGTAACAGCGTTGCATGACAAGCTGGAACATACCCAGCTACAGTAAAGTGTTGTGACATGGAAGCTAGCTGTGCAATGAATAGCGCTCTATCTGGCATGTCATTTTTAATGTTTGCTGCATAATAAGTACATCCGGCTTCTTCAATTCCTGAACATTCCGGTTGCCAAAGTACTGAGGTAGTTTCCCCTTTGCCAATAGGAAGCGGTAGAAAGTGATGAAGTGTCCCGTGATGCTGATAATTGTCACCTTTTAAATTGACAACACCCGCCAAGAATGCCGCGCCGCCTATCCCTGTCGCCCCTGTAATAAGTGCCGCTGCTCCAGGAATAAATATCCGTTGATCTGTATCCATCCATGTTGCAGGGAGACTTGGAATAGGGTCGTTATGGTTAACAAGCCGATGATGGATTAGTTCGGATGCACCTTCGACAAATTTTCTATCGCCAGCGCGAGGTGCGCCATATGTATACAGTAATACATCATAGCCTTGAGTATCACGGCGTAACCATTCGGCTACTAAAAGAGCAATGGCTCCCCCTAGGCTATGGCCGTTTACGACAATCTTTTGTTCAGTATAAAAGTTACGCAAATAGGGTGTTACAAAATTTTTTACAGCAAGAAAAGCCTCGTAAAACCCTCGATGTGCTTGCCCTACACCTTCTTCATAGGGAACTTGCTTCGCATCTATATCGCGTAATAAGTCAGGTGGGTTTTCTTGCGTCCCTCTTATGCTAATAAGGACCATGCGGTCGTCATGAGTAATATATGCTTGAGTGTTAGTTTCTATATCATTTAAGTTGTGAAGTTCCCAAGGTTTTTTTTGTTCGTCTTGCTTTTTGTAATATTCGGGATTGAAAGGGATTACTTCCAGTCTTTTAGAGTAGGGGACTTCTTCTAGAATAAGATGGTAAGGGTTGACGTTTGAAAAGCGGGCGGGCTCTTCATTTAAAGCGCCAGTTTCTATGTGGGCCAATCTGCTGTTCAAAATATAGCCAATAGTCCCAGGGGTTGGGTAAATTGGCGGTGCTTCTTGGCCAGTACTGTATTTTTCTCCGAAATCTGCATAAGACAGAGTGGTAAGTAATGAAAGTTGGTAAGCATCAAGTGCTGAAAAATCTGATGTTAGAGAAAGTAATGGCCGCCAAGCTGTTAAAGCTTTGATTTCCAATATATGATGTTTGTTGGGGGCAAGACCAATGCCAAAATTTTTACTATCATTTTGATTTGAATTAGATGCAAGATCAATCGAGGGGCGTGGTGCTAAAATTTTAGAAGCAGGGGGGAGATGACTATTAACCTCTACTAGATCACGTACCTCTACTCGATAAAATTCAGCATTTTCCTTGGCTGCTAGTTTCAGGTTTGGGCTTAATTGGTTGCTGTTTCGCCTCTGAGTCTGCTCTGCTGTAGCCTGTAATTGTGTGATGGGAAGAGAAAAACTTTGACGATTTATCAAGTCATCGTACCAAACGTCTATATTTCCTTTATACTTTTCATGGAATCTAAGGATGGATGGGCCGCAATAAATAGGTTCAACTTTGGCATATCCTCTCTCGTCAAGAGTTCCTGTGTGTTCGCTGCCTTGGCTATCTATTAAGGAGTAAGATAAGTTCGCATAAGGCTCGCCTTGGCCAAACTCATCAACTAATCTGAAACTAACCCAAGCCTTTTTTAATGGACAATTTTGGTCCGGGCTGGAAATTAATTTTGTAAATGATTCATCCATGTTCTTATTCCGTGCAGTTTGGGTAGGCCGTGCACTCCCGGCCATCCATGCGAAACTTTCTAAATGTAGGCGGGGTTTGGCATTGAGCGTATTTTGATGTTCTAATGCAAGGCTTCCAACCAGACTCTGTTCTTAACCAAGTACCCCGGAAGTAAGGACTTTCTTCTTTAGAGTTTTGGAACTCAACATTAATGGTTTTTCCGTCGAGCTCATCGCGTCTTAGCGAGATACCTACTCCGCCGCGCTTATCATAGTCGTCAGGCACTTGCCAATTTTCGTCAGCTCCATGGCATGTAAGAACTTTGGCGAATACATCATTTTTGCCCATTAGTCGAAATAACCACATACATTTTCCCTTTAAATTCAATTCTTTGCTGTTGGGAAAGTGATCCACGGTTTCAGGCAAACTTGTATAAACGCCTATTCGGCCTCCATCACGGCCAAATTCCCCGTCTTTAGAGCCATATTTAGCAAATACAGTTAGATCCACATTGACTAACTTCATTTCGCACCCGGCTTCGTGATATGCCAGCGGTATCTGATGGATAAAATCTTGGGGTTTATCCTTGTATTCGACTTTATGCTGATCAATATGAGAGCGAGGAACATAACTACCCATCCCTACACTATAGAATGTGCATGTGGCTGGTTCACTCTGTTGGTAGTAGGCGGTAGTTTTGAATGAGTAATCTTCTGGGATTTTCCCTTTTAAATAAAAAAGTGTACTACTGGGGTAACTGGCACCTTTGATTGCGCCTTCCTTTATGGAGTTTCCGACCCAAGAACAAGATGTAAGGATTGATAGAATTAAAAGTAGAATAAAATTTTTCATTTTTCCTGAGGCCTGAAGAAACTCTGGCAGCGATTAAGAGCCGCTAACAAAAC
>NZ_DEYV01000047.1:0-145890 GCF_002364655.1 Pseudomonas sp. UBA3149 | reverse complement strand
GAAATAAAGGCGATGGGCTTTCCTGCGTGGCCTACTGGCTAATTTGGTAAGGCGATAAGCAGCCGTATAGACAGCTGCTATACAAAAGCTTTCTATGGCTTTTCGGCTATGAATGTGGCACGCAGTGGGGCCGGAAGACCTTCTATAGTGCGGCTCATATCAGTAGTGTCAAGAAAGTCGGGCAAAGATTGAAATTTCATCCATTCAGTAGAGCGCTGCTCCTGAATAGAGGTTCTGCTAATATCCGCCAGTCTTATATTTTTGAATCCCGCCCGACGCAGCCATAGTTCTAATGCTGCAGGCGAGGGCAGGAACCAGACATTTCTCATTTGAGCATAACGATCTTCTGGTATCAGTACAGTCTGCTCGTTTCCTTCTACAACTAATGTCTCGAGTACTAATTCACCTGATGAGCGCAGACATTCTTTCAGTGCTAGAAGATGATCAATAGGCGAGCGTCTATGGTAAAGCACGCCCATCGAGAAGACGGTATCGAACCCGTTGAGAGAAGAGGGAAGCTCTTCAAGCGTTAGAGGAAGACTCCAAACTGGAATATCGGGCAAATACTTTTTCATGGCCATAAACTGACATAAAAAGAGCCAGTTAGGATCAATCCCGATTACTGTATGAGCGCCGGCACCTACCATGCGCCATGCGTAATAGCCGTTCCCGCAACCTACATCCAAGACAACCTTATTGTTCAGATCCAAGTGTTTGGACACGCGCTCCCACTTCCAGTCGGAACGCCATTCTGTGTCGATGTGAATACCGAAGACATCGAAAGGGCCTTTGCGCCATGGTGATAATTGAAGTAGCGCGTTTTTTAAGGTTTGTTGAGTCTCAACGTCTAAAGGCTTTTCTAGACAAAACCTATCCTTTAAAACAATCGAATCGGGTTTTAAGTCAGGCAGGGTCTTGAGAGCCGTTTGCCATCTCGCGAGGTCGCCATGACCTTTTTCAAGCTTTGCTGCAATCGCAGGTGGCAGACTGGCTAACCACTTTTCTAAGGGGCCTTCACCCAAGCGATTGGCAAGGCCTTCAATATTTAGTGTATTGATCATGGAAGAGCTATAAATGAAGCGAAGTTGAAGCATTGAAACCAAGGGATAACCGAGCTAAAGCCAGCCTCTTTCAAGCGCGCACGATGTGCTTCAATGGAGTCAATCATCATGACATTCTCCAAAGCGCTACGCTTTTGAGCGATTTCCATTTCGCTGTAGCCGTTAGCTCGCTTAAATGCAATGTGAAGGTCGTTAAGCAGTACTTGCTCTTCCTGAGATTCAAATCTGATCTTTTCCGATAGAAGCAAAGCGCCCTTTGGGTGAAGGGTACTGTGAATTTTACGCAACAGGCCTAGGCGTTTTTCAGGGGCGATAAACTGCAAAGTAAAATTCAAAGCCACTACTGACGCGGGCTGAAAATCCAGCGAAAGGATATCCGTTTCAACAATATCAATAGGTAGCAGTTGCTCATACATTGAGCTTTGCGCAGACATGTATTCACGGCAACGCTCAATCATGGCCGCTGAATTATCAACCGCAACAACCTTTGTTGATTCACTCTGAACGTGCCGTCTCAGCGACTGGGATACTGCACCTAGCGAGCAGCCTAGATCATAGAGAATCGTATTAGGCTGAGCGAATTGTGCAGCAATAACGCCTATATTTTCGACGATAGTGGGATAGCCTGGTACTGAACGCTTGATCATGTCGGGGAAGACCCGAACGACATCTTCGTTAAACGCGAAGTCGGCAACAGTAGCCTGTGGCTTGGCAAATAAACGGTCCTGCTCACTCATTAAGAGGTACCACTAGAAAATGTAAATGGTGTAGCCGAGCGGCGAGTGGCTATTTTACTTCGATACGACAAGTAAAGGCCTTTTCGGGAGCGCTATCTGCGTCCCATGGCTGCTGATATTGCAGCTTAAGCTCAGTCGCTCCTGATTGAATCGCTTGGAAGCGCCAGGAAGATATTCCTGCCGAGCCTATTCCATCTTCGCTCTCGTCAGAGGATGAAAATACCTCAGGCCCTAGGCTTTTCAGCACGGAAGGAACCGTGTTTTCGAGCTTCCATCTATAGCCTGTTGTAGGGTCGCTGGGAAGTGAGAGGTGTAGCTCTTGACCTTGTGTTAGTAAAAGAGGTTTACAGCGCGTGCGCTCGTTGATTGCGACGGTATGCTCGGGGCTGCTTGCACAGCCGGTCATTAGCAGCGTTGTCAATAAAGCGCAAAGCGTAGCTGATTTTAACATTCGTATCTCCAACCAAACTCTTCAACCGGCTGCAAGGATAACGAAGTTAAGGTAGGCAAGGGCAAGCTTGTACACAAACTGCCCTTGCTAATGGATTAAAAAAGGATTTTGGCTACATCTGCAAAACGCTTTGCAAAGTGGACAGTCAGCCCCTCCTTCAAGTACTCAGGAAGCTCTTCGAAGTCTCCTTTGTTGGCGTCTGGCAAAATAAGCTCAAATATTTTCTGCCGACGTGCTGCGATAACTTTTTCCCTGACGCCACCGATGGGCAAAACCTGGCCAGTTAAAGTCAGCTCGCCTGTCATGGCTACGTTTTTCTTGGGTGCCTGATTTCGTGCCAGAGATAACAAGGCGCTGGCCATGGTAATACCGGCACTTGGTCCGTCTTTAGGAGTAGCACCCTCTGGAACATGCAGATGTACAAAGGCTTGGTCGAAGAACGTAGGATCTCCCTTGAATTCCTTCAGGTGGGAGGTAACGTAGCTGTATGCAATTTCAGCAGACTCTTTCATGACCTCGCCCAATTGACCGGTCAGTTTGAATCCACGGTTTAAGGTATGAATGCGCGTAGCTTCTACAGGTAAGGTAGCGCCTCCCATGCTGGTCCAAGCCAGGCCGGTGATAATGCCTACGCCGTTTAGAACCTGTTCCTTACGGAAAACAGGCTTCCCTAGATAACTTTCGATGTCACTCGCCCCAACCTTTATTCGGAGCTCAGGTTCCTCAATGAGCCTTAGAACAGCCTTACGCACCAACTTACCCAACTGTTTTTCAAGTTGGCGTACGCCAGCCTCTCGAGCATAGCCTTCAACGATACTTTTCAACGCACTGTCGCTGATGATCAGGCGCTCTTTAGGCACACCGGCTTTTTCCAATTGCTTGGGCCACAAGTGGCGTTTGGCAATCGCTTGCTTTTCTTCCGAGATATAACCTGAGAGGCGAATGACTTCCATGCGGTCCAGAAGAGGCCCAGGAATGGAGTCCATGGTGTTTGCGGTGCATACGAACAATACATTAGATAGGTCTAGCCGCAGATCCAGATAGTGATCCAGGAAATCTACATTCTGTTCAGGGTCCAGCGTTTCCAGCAAGGCAGATGCAGGGTCACCTTGATAGCTGGCTCCCATCTTGTCTATTTCATCCAGCATAATGACTGGATTCATTACTTTCACATCACGTAAAGCTTGAACAAGCTTGCCCGGCATGGCTCCGATATAAGTGCGACGATGCCCCTTAATCTCTGCTTCGTCTCGCATACCGCCTACGCTGAAGCGATAGAAGGGGCGGCCCAGTGATTCAGCAATTGACTTGCCGATACTGGTTTTACCTACGCCGGGGGGGCCTACCAGTAGCACGATAGAGCCAGATACTTCTCCTTTGAAAGCGCCAACAGCCAGAAACTCAAGAATGCGACTTTTGATGTCATCAAGACCGGCATGGTGACGATCCAGTACCTTGCGTGCACGTTTCAGATCAAGATTGTCCTTGCCCTGAATACCCCAGGGTAAATCGGTTGCCCAATCCAGATAGTTGCGCGTGACACCATATTCAGGCGAGCCGGTTTCAAGGATAGACAGCTTATTAAGTTCGTCGTCGATGCGTTTACGTACCGGTTCCGGCAGAACTTTGCCCTCCAGGCGCTGCCTGAAGCTTTCTAGATCGCTGCTGCGATCATCTTTCGTTATACCCAGCTCTTGCTGGATCAGTTTGAGCTGCTCTCGAAGGAAGAACTCTCGTTGCCGCTCATTGATTTTTCGGTTGACCTCAGCAGACAGTTCTTTCTGCAGGCGTCCGACCTCAACCTCTTTACGCAGCAATGGCAAAACCTTCTCCATGCGCTTAAGGATCGGGACGGTATCCAAAACCTGCTGCAGTTCCTGGCCTGGTGCAGTTGTCAGGGCGGCAGCGAAATCTGTTAAAGGCGAGGGGTCGTTGGGGCTGAAGCGGTTGAGATAGTTCTTTAGCTCTTCGCTATAGAGTGGATTGAGCGGAAGCAGCTCCTTGATGGCATTGATCAGCGCCATGCCATATGCCTTGACCTCATCGCTTGGGTCAGTCGGAGTCTTGGCATGCTCAACTTCAACAAGGTAAGGGTGCTTACGTCTCAGCCAACCGCTGATCCTGACGCGTGAAAGCCCCTGCGCTACGAATTGCAGCTTGCCGTTTTCCCGACTGGCATGATGGATACGAACCAGTGTGCCGTGCTCTGGCAGGTTATCAGGGTCGAAGCTGTTTCCATCCTCGGGAGGATTGTCCATATAGAACAATGCCAGACAGTGATGATCGGTTTTGGCCACCAGCTCCAACGTTTCGGCCCAAGGCTCTTCATTCACAATAACAGGCAATACCTGCGCTGGGAAAAAAGGCCGGTTATGGATGGGAATGATGTAAAGCTTGTCGGGAAGATTTTGTCCAGGCAGTGCAAGGCCGGTCTTTGAACCGTCGCCACTGATGATTTCGGGAGTATGTTCCTGATCGCTCATTGACTTACCTTAGAATGACTATTTGCGACCAACATGGGGAGGGCTTTGAAGCTTTTCAATGTGGTCGATGGCTACTCTAGACTTGACCGCAGATAAATAGGCAAGTGCGCTTCATTTGAGTAAGTGCACATAAACAAACTGGCTCCGTCCTATGTTGTTTGCTTGGCTATTATCTCTGTAAGGGCGAGGTAGAGAGCGTGCCGCCTGCAAGCCTGCACTGCTCTTGGCGAACGTGTTTATGCTTTTGCAAGGTTAGGCGATAACCAGACGTTGATTGTCTATCTTGATGAAGATGACATGACGGAAAACGTTTCTGATGTCATGGAAAGGTTGCGTGTTTTAGCGCGTTATCCTGCGCCGGACCCAGTTTTCAACACATGTTGTATTACGCCTGTGAAGAACTGTTCTCGTTACGGCAATGACCAGCCTCTTTCCAAAGCTCTGTTGACGGGCCTGCTTCAGGCGCTTTATGCCCTTTAGATCGATAAGTGATCATTTCCATTGCCGGGGCGTTGGATTTTGAGGCGATTGAGTACTATTTAAGTGTTCACCTTGATCGCCGAATCACGATGGCGAATTAGCCTGTCAAGTCTCGCTGAGCCTAGTCATTTCCATATCCAGTTTAGGACGTTACAGGCATGACGCCGTATTGATAGCTGTTGAAGGCTCGCCTGGGTTAGACGCTCCATCTGCTGAGCGAGACGGAGATACCCTTCAGGCGAGTAGCGGCCAGATGCGGCGTTTCCTGCCTATTGGGCTTCGCCTTGTCTAGAGAGCGCTAGATTCCGTTACAAACATCATAGCGCCTCAACTATCCCGACACTGTGCCGATAAGGACGAGTAGGTAATTGCCAAGCCGTGTTCGAAGGATAACCTCATGTCTTCATCTATGATGCGTATAGCGCGGTGGCTAACCGGTGGGCTTATGGCGCTCTCTGTTCCGGTATGGGCCACTCAAGTGCATATCGCAGTTATCGAGGGACAGGATAATCCGTCAACGGATGCGGTTGTTACGTTAAGCGGAGGCACTAATCCTGCTGTGCTCCAGCCTTCGGTCATGTATCAACGGGAACGTCGTTATGTACCGCATGTACTGGCGGTTCATACCGGAACGCAGGTCAGTTTCCCTATTAGTGATAATGTTCGTCATCAGGTGTATTCCTTTTCACCTGCCAAGCGATTCGACTTGCCTCTTTATCACGGCATTCCAGCTGATCCAGTAACTTTCGACAGACCAGGCGTTGTTGTGTTGGGTTGCAATATTCATGATTGGATGGTGGGTTATATCGTTATTACCGATGACCCATGGTTTGCTGTCAGTAACGAAAAAGGTGAAATAACGTTCGATTTGCCACCCGGCAAGTACCATGTCTCTTTATGGCACCCCTTTGCAAAGGCCAGACAGCTGCCTCATGGAGGGGATCTGATTGTATCGGCCACTGCGGGCACAGCTCGATACGCTATTGAGATAACGCCTGATAATGAACCCTCAGAGCCGGCGCCGAGTGCGTTGGAGCAAGCCTTTCGGAGCGCTGCCGATGACGCTGCGAAATAGCTTTCAGGCGCGCATCGCTAGCGCCATGTTCATCCTGGCGTTGCTAACCATCGGAACGGTTTATTTTGCCGTAAAGGCTGCTACCCAATCATCTGTACGGGCTGAGTCGCTTTCACAGCTCAATACCGGCGCTCGGGTATTCGAGCGTCTTGTGGAAATGCGCGGACGGCAACTGCATGACACGGTACAGGTTCTGACATCCGATTTTGCTTTCAAAGGAGCTGTCGCTTCTGGAGATGGGCTAACAATAACTTCAGCGCTAGCTAATTATGGCGCTCGGATCAAGGCGGATGAGGTGTTGCTGCTTGACCTGACGGGAAGGGTAATCAGTAGTACCGTTTCGCTCTATACAGTTGGGTCGATATTTCGCGAGGGTAATAAGGTCCAGGTAGACGGTGCGACTGATCAAGCGATGCGTATCGTTTCCCTGCAACGTGTTCCGCATCTGATGGTAGAGGCTCCTGTACTTGCTCCTCTACCAGTTGCGCGCGTGGTAATGGGCTTTGCCATGGATCAGAGCCTGGCGGGCGAATTGCGCTCGCTAAGCGGCCTGGATGTGTCTTTTATTGCGCAAGAGGGGGGCGTTCCAGGTGAGCCGATCAGTACCCTTTCGGATCAAGCCGCTGACGAACTGCTAAGCCATCCGGCCAATGAACTCAGGCTAGGCAAACCGTTGCCGCTCAGATTGGATGGTCGTAACTATCTGACGGAGCGGCTGACGTTAACTGATGCCGATACCTTCAAGGTATCCGCTTTTCTGCATCGCCCGCTCGACGAAGCTATGAAAGCGTTTTCTCCTCTGATGCATCAGTTGTTCTGGATAGCCGTACTGACGCTTGTCCTGGCGCTGGGTCTGGCTTTACTTATTGCAAGAGGGGTTGCTGAGCCTGTTCGACGATTGGCGGCTGCTACCCAGCGGATCGGTAACGGCGATTACACCACGCCAATTGCCCTGGCGCGAAGTGATGAGTTTGGCCGGTTAGCCAGCACACTTGACACCATGCGGATCGGAATCGCCGAACGAGAGCGGCAATTGAGCCATAACGCACTTCATGATGCGCTTACAGGGCTTCCCAATCGGGCGTTGGCCATGGAGCGACTGTCTCACGCCATTGCGGGGGAACAGTCTGTTGCGGTCATGTATCTGGGGCTTGAGCGTTTTCGAGAGGTCAATCAGAGCAGTGGCACTGCAGGTGGAGATGTGGTTCTGCAAACCATTGCAGATCGACTTAAACGTCGTGTAGGAAATGGAGATTGTGTTTCTCGTCTGGTTGGCGACGAGTTCCTGCTGCTGCTCAATCCAGGTACGCCTGATACTGCTCTGGCAGCCGCTGAAGAAATTCAGCAGGCAATTGCTTTGCCTATTGCTGTAGGGCTGAACGAATTCAAGATGAGCTGCCGCGTAGGAGTGGCTTGCTACCCTCAGGATGGTCATGAGGCCCATGAGTTGCTCCTGCGGGCCAGTATTGCAATGCGGGACGCAGGCAGCCAGGCCGGGCGTCTGCAGCTTTACGAGAATGGTCGGGATGATGCTTATTATCGTCAGATCAGTCTTATCAGAGATCTTCAGCATGCAGGCTCAAGGGGTGAACTGCTCTTGCATTATCAGCCCAAGCTGAGTCTGGATGGACGGGGGCCTTTCATGGCTGAGGCGCTTCTACGTTGGCAGCATACTCAGTTCGGTATGGTATCGCCTGGGGAATTTATCCCGTTGGCTGAGCGTACCGGCAGCATCACCCTATTGACGATTTGGGTAGTCGAGGAGGTGTTTCGGCAGTTGGAAGAGTGGAACGAGCAAGGCCTTACTGCACGAGTGTCTCTCAATATATCCGCTGCCGACTTGGTTGATGGCGATCTCCCCAATCGTTTGGAGCGACTACTTAAAGGTTCGACTGTACGAGCAGACCAGCTTGTTCTGGAGGTAACGGAAAGTGCCATCATGCAGGATCCTGAGCGAGCAGTAAGCATTCTGCAACGTCTCCGGGATCAGGGTATCAGTCTGTCCGTAGATGACTATGGCACCGGCTATGCCTCATTGGCTCACTTGAAACGTCTGCCGGTAAGCGAGTTGAAGATCGATCAGTCGTTTATTCGCGACCTGAGTGATAACAGCGAGGACGCTGTGATTGTTCGCTCCACTATCGATATGGGGCATAACCTTGATATGAAGGTTGTTGCCGAAGGTGTGGAATATGCTCAGGCGCTGGAGTTGTTGACGCTATGGGGCTGCGACATGGTGCAGGGTTACCTGATCAGTCGTCCGCTGCCGGCGCAGGCGTTTGAACATTGGATGAATGACCGCCGTGTTCAGACCCCTGTTGAGGCGCTAGCACTGTGACGCGCTCATAGATCGCCGTGGTCGCGATACTGCTTGTCATGAGCTTCCGACCCGCTTGGACGAATGATGGGTGTCTGCTGGCTACCCTGTTCCGACGTAAAACAGATTACTTGCGCGTCTTTCGCCTATGCGCAAAGACATTATTCATCAATGATAAGCGTGTGAGGCGCAACCAATCGGTTGCACCTGTCTCTTTCGTCGCTCAATCAATCCTGCTGACATAGAAGGTTAAGACCTTGTTTCAGGAAGCGTTTTTGATTGTCAGTGGCTATCCCAACTTGTTTGCCAATTCCGTAGAATGTTCATCCGGCTGCGGTTGCACTTCGTCTGATGACGCTTTTGTCGTCTGGTAGCCCAAGGTAATACCTAGTTTGATCCAAACACGCCAGGAAACTGGTAGTTCCAGAAGACAGAATGGAACTCTGTCTGGTGCATACCTGATGGGTTGCCCAACGGTGACGGCATGTGCGTCGCCCTCTGCCAACGTGGGAGCGATGAGTAATTGATCCCACAACAACAAATAATGAGGGAATAATGAGCGTCAATACTCCAACGTTGATCACTTTCCTGATCTATATCGCTGCCATGGTCCTGATCGGCTTTCTGGCATGGCGATCTACAAAAAACTTCGACGATTACATCTTGGGGGGAAGAAGCCTCGGTAGTGTAGTGACAGCGTTGTCCGCCGGTGCTTCGGACATGAGCGGCTGGCTGTTGATGGGCCTGCCAGGCGCTATTTTTCTCGCCGGTATTTCTGAAAGCTGGATTGCCATTGGCCTGATAGCAGGTGCCTGGCTGAATTGGCTTCTGGTTGCAGGTCGGCTACGTGTCCATACCGAGCACAACAATAATGCTCTGACACTGCCAGACTATTTTACGCATCGCTTTGAGGATCACAGTCGTGTCCTGCGTATTTTCTCGGCAATCATCATCCTGGTTTTTTTCACCATCTACTGTGCTTCCGGTATTGTGGCTGGGGCTCGTCTGTTTGAAAGCACCTTTGGCCTCTCGTATGGGACAGCCTTGTGGGCGGGTGCACTGGCGACCATTCTCTATACCTTTGTAGGTGGCTTTCTGGCAGTAAGCTGGACGGATACTGTGCAGGCTACGCTCATGATCTTCGCCTTGATTCTGGCGCCAGTCATGATACTCAATGCCACAGGTGGTCTTGAGCCAGCATTTGCTGCCATCGAAAGCGTAAACCCCGCCCATTTCGACCTTTTCAAAGGGGCTACCTTCGTTGGCGTTATTTCATTACTGGCCTGGGGACTGGGTTATTTTGGCCAGCCTCATATCCTGGCACGCTTCATGGCTGCAGATTCGGTCAAGTCAATGCGCTCAGCACGTCGAATCGGTATGACCTGGATGATTCTGTGTCTGGCGGGTGCGGTGGGTGTAGGCTTCTTTGGAATTGCTTATTTTGCCGCGCATCCTGAGCAGGCTGGCGCAGTGACAGAAAACCCTGAGCGGGTTTTCATCGAGCTGGCGAAGCTGCTGTTCAATCCATGGGTGGCCGGTGTTCTGCTGTCAGCCATTCTGGCAGCTGTCATGAGTACACTAAGCTGCCAGCTTCTGGTCTGCTCAAGTGCGTTGACTGAGGACTTCTATAAGGCTTTCCTTCGCAAGCACGCATCCCAGAAAGAGTTGGTGTGGGTGGGACGTCTCATGGTTCTTCTGATTGCAGTCATTGCGATCGCAATCGCTTCCAATCCTGAAAACCGCGTATTGGGACTGGTCTCCTACGCCTGGGCAGGTTTTGGTGCAGCCTTTGGTCCGGTTGTCCTCTTCTCGCTCCTATGGAAGGGAATGACACGTAACGGTGCATTGGCCGGCATGATCGTTGGTGCTGTGACTGTGGTGGTCTGGAAGCAGCTGGGATGGCTTGGCCTGTATGAAATTGTGCCTGGCTTTATTCTTGCGAGCCTAGCTATTGTTGTATTCAGCCGACTGGGTAGCGCTCCGAGCGCATCAATGAAGCAGCGCTTCGAGGTCGCGGAGCAGGAATACCGCAATAGCTGAGAGAAATGTCAGCTAAGCGTAAAGAATGGTGAGCAGGGGTAAAGTCGTTCGAGAAAGAACGATGTGCCGGGTAGTGTTAGCTTTAAAGGCTCCTTTGAGGAGGAGCCTTTAAATAAGCTGATCGACTCACGAGGTAAACCATGCGTCATCGTGTTTTGCTAGCGACTACTTTAGCGGTCAGTTTGCTGCTGAGCGGCTGCTGTGGATGGTGGGGGCCTCATGGAGGTCACCATAGAGGTTCCGGTGGGCCAGGGCCAGGATTTGAACAAGGGCATGGCCGTCCGTAAAAAAGCCGGAGCAATTGCTCCGGCTTTTTTATCGCTGCTTTGTAGCGTCAAACCTGGTACGTCATTTGCTCAACCGATGGTTATCGGTCAAGTATTTATCCAATAGTGTTCGGAGAATAATCATGCCATGGCTTTTTCGACATAGCCGCTGGACAACAGGCTTGTTGCTGATTGTGAGCCTAAGCGTAGCCGCAGCGCCTGCACCTTTCTTCAAATGGCGTAGCAAGTTCAACGGGCAGGTGGTATGTCAGAGGACATCGCCCGGCGATGGATGGGAACGACTGGCAGGGCCGTTTCGAGATATCGGCTGTCAGCAGTCTGGAGAGAAGCCGTTACAGCGATGGGACAGGGTAACTGCTTCCCCACGGTCCTGAGGAAGCAGTATTTATCAGGTCAAGGCGTCTCGTTGGTGTGCAGGGCGGCCTTGATCAAGTCCTGCCCGATCTGTTTCTCGAAGTGCTGCCATACAGGTTGCATGGCTGCTCTCCAGCGCTGACGCTGATCATTGGTTAACGTGATGACTTCATTGTTACCAGCACTCACGATCTTGGCCTTGTCTTTCTGATTGAGTGCGTCTGCCTGTCGATTCACCTCATAGGTCACTTCGCCAAGAATAGTTTCCAGCTTGATGCGAACGTTAAAAGGAATCTGGCGCCAGAAGCTGGCGTTGGTAATGAGCATGTAGTCCAGAGAGCCATGGTTGCTCTCAGTGATATAGCGCTGCTGCTCGTAAAGATGCTTGCTATAAAGGTTGGTCCAAGGGTTTTCTGCCGCGTTGATGGTCCCGTCAGCAAGTGCCTGGTTTACCTTGCTGAACGACAGCTTGACGGGCGTAGCACCCAACGACTGGAATTGAGACTCAAGGACGTCCGAATCCTGAATGCGAACCTTTAGGCCTCGCATGTCTTCCGGCTCACGCAGCGGCTTCTGAGCGGAAAGCTGCTTCATTCCGTTATGCCAGTAAGCCAGCCCTGCGATGTTCTGCTTTTCCATGGACAGGAGCAGCTGTTGTCCGGTTGGCTTGCTTTGGAACCGATCCAGTGCGGCCTGGCTGTCAAACAGGAAGGGTAGGTCAAACAGCTTCAGTTTGGGTGAATAAGTACCCAGTTTGGCCAATGCCACTGCCAGCATTTCTACCTTGCTATCTTGAAGCGCCTGAATTTCTTCCTTATCGCCATACAAGGATGAGTTGGGGTATACCTCTACCTTGATGGTCCCTCCCAGCTGTTCCTCTACCTTCTTCTGAAACAGTAGCGCACCCTGGCCTTTAGGCGTATCTGGCGCGGCAACATGCGAGAAACGGATAACGATAGGGTCGGCTGCCATGCTTATTACAGGAGAAAGCATGGTGAGCGTGCATACCAGGAGTTTGGAAAGAGAGCGGTACATGTAGAAGTCCTTGAGGCGCATCAAGTAATTGCCAGTTCCAGGTTTGGCGGGGGCGCCACTTTATCAGTGAGATCCGTCTCAATCGAGTGCCGACAGGCAGGCGACGTATGGTCATTCCGACCTTTTGACAGAACGCAAGACAAACACGGCGTCTAAGTTCAATAGACTTCAGGAGGATCGTTCATGACTTCTACCCCTTCGGCGGCACATGGCTTTGCCATTCCCTACCTTCGCTACCACGACGCTCCCGCTGCCATTGACTGGTTGCGCCTGACGTTTGGGTTCGAGGTAAAAAGCCTGATCTCGAATGAAGACGGCAGTATCGAATATGCACAGCTTGTTTATGGACAGGGAATGCTCATCGTAACGTCCGTGCTGCATAACGATGTGGATGCTTATATGGTCCAGCCGGAACAGGCCAGAGGCGTGACTCAAGGAGTGTATCTGGTAACCGATGAACCTGATGTCTTATGCGAGCGTGCCAAGGCATCGGGTGCCGATGTGATCATTGATATCCGTGAGGCGCCTTATGGAGGCCGTTCCTTTACTTGCCGGGACCGTGAAGGGCATCTCTGGAGCTTTGGCAGTTTTAATCCGTGGAGGGATAAGCCTGCCAAAACATCGGGTAACGGGTATGCCACCGAAGGGTACACGTCATGAAAACGGTTCGTTTACCTGACGGCACAACTGTCCCTGCGCTTGGCCAGGGTACTTGGCATATGGGTGAACAGGCATCAGCGCGCGAAAGAGAGATACGCGCTCTACGCCGTGGGATCGAGCTGGGTATGACCTTGATCGACACGGCTGAAATGTATGCCGAAGGAGGTGCTGAACATGTCGTTGGCGAAGCCATTCAAGGTCAGCGTGACAGTATTTTCCTAGTCAGCAAAGTCTATCCCCACAATGCGAATCGCGAGGGTGTTTTGCAGGCATGCGATCGCAGCCTCAGTCGTCTGCGTACAGATCGTATCGACTTGTATCTTTTGCATTGGCGGGGAAGAACACCGCTGAGCGAAACGGTAGAAGCATTCGAGACGCTGCGAGAACAAGGCAAGATTCTGCATTGGGGCGTGTCGAATTTTGACGTGGACGATATGCTTGACCTCGCGGACGATCGCTGTGCCGCGAATCAGGTCCTGTATAACCTGGAGGAGCGAGGCATTGAATTTGACCTCCTGCCTTGGTGCCAACGGCAGCAAATGCCTCTTATGGCTTATTGTCCGGTAGGGCAGGGTGGCGGCATGCTCCAGCATCCAGCTCTTCTGGCCGTCGCGGAGCGACTTGAGGTTACACCGGCTCAGGTAGCGTTGGCTTGGGTGCTTCGACAGCCTGGGGTGATCGCCATACCCAAGGCCGTCGGGCTTGATCATATCGAGCAAAATGCCAAATCTGCGACGCTTCAACTATCGGAGCACGATCTGGCATTACTTGACGCGGCGTTTCCTCCGCCCCAGCGAAGGCAGCGGTTAGCGATGGTATGAGTATGTCATCAGGTTTGGCCCCTGATAACGGCTCTCAGAGGAAACCGGTTGGGGTGACAGGCCTCTGCTACGGCACGAGGTAATGGCAGTGGCTCATTGTTCAACCAAGCCGCCAACAGCTCGCCGGAAAGTGGCGCGGTGATCAGGCCGCGAGAACCGTGTCCTGCGTTGACAAACAGGTTATTCAGCCAAGGTACCGGACTCTCCGGTACTTGCCGAGCATCTTTGCCGAGAATGGAATAAGTATGCGCAAAGGCGGCAGCATCAGCTATCGGGCCCACGACTGGAAGATAGTCAGGGGTCGTACAGCGAAACGCAGCCCGTCCTTCCAGTGTTGCTGGATCCAGTTGATCGGCGCCAAGTGCCTTGGCCAGCACGGGTGAGAGGGCATTAAGTAATGCAAGATTACCTTTATGTTCTTCAGTGCACAGCTCAAGATCGTCACGCTTGAAGTCGAAGCTGGCTCCCAGTGTATGGAGACGATTCCGTGAAGGAGCAATGTACCCTTCAGCGCAAACTACGCATTGCAGTGCCTGGCTTGCGCGTGTCGCTGGCAAATGAGTTATCTGTCCACGAATACGTTTGAGTGGTAGTTGGGCGTTCTCTATCAGTGTTGCCGTCTCGGTCGCGCTGGCCACCACAACAACAGACGCTTGAGCTAAAAGTGCTTCGTTGCCGTACACCTTCCATTGGGTGTGGTGACACTCGAGCCGAATAGCCTCCTGATGGGTCATCAGCGTGATATTGGGATGCTGCAGTAAAAATCGACAGAGCGCAGGTGGATGAACCCAGCCCGACTCCGGAAAGTGAACTCCCCCTTGGGAAAGCTCAATTCCAGAAAGCTTTGAGGCTTCATCAGCACTGACTCGGCGCAGTAAAGCTGATGGCAACCGTTCTGCCAGTTGCTGCTGACGTTTGTCCTCGGCAGGGTCAGTAGCCAGTTGTATCGTACCGCACCCATCCCAGTTCAATGTTTTGTCCAGACCCTCCAGCAGACGACGGGTATAGCCAAAACCGCTTAAGGCTAAGCGGGTAAGCGGTGTGAAGTGAGGGGAGAGTTTAAGGTATAGAACGCCTTGCAGATTGCCAGACGCCTCTGCTGCAGAAGTTGCATGGCGCTCCAGAACCGTTACCTGCCAACCGCGCATTGCGAGACTGGCCGCTGTCGAAGCGCCTGCCAGCCCTGCACCTATTACTATGGCTGTTCTAGGGCCAATATGGAGCGGCGGCCGCTCAAACCATGGTTTGGCAGAGCCAGGTACCGGCGCCACAAGACTGCCTTTGAGCATTTCCCGCTTATGTCCAAAACCTTGTACTTTCTTCATTGCAAAGCCCGCCTCTATCAGGCCGCGGCGAACAAATCCGGCACATGTAAAGGTAGCGAGTGTTGCATCATCAGCCGACAGCCGGGCTAGTTGCCCAAACAGAGCGCTTGTCCACATGTCCGGGTTCTTGGCTGGAGCAAATCCGTCAAGAAACCAGGCATTGCACCGAGCATCCAGCTCCGGCAGACAATTGAGTGCATCACCTACCAAAAGCGTTAGCGTAACTCGGCCATCATCTAAGGAGAAACGCTGAAAGCCAGCATGTACGGCAATGTATTGAGCCAACAGAGCGTCGGCGTAATCCACTAATTCAGGCCAAAGGGCCAGCGCTTTTTTCAGGTCTGAAGCACTCAGCGGGAATTTTTCAACGCTAACGAAGTGCAGCCTTGCCTCAGCGGGTGCTGTCTGTGTAAAGAGCCGCCAGGCACAAAGAAAATTGAGTCCCGTTCCAAACCCTGTCTCACCAATCGTAAAGACCTCACCTGCATGAAGCTCGGCGAAACGACGTGGGAGCTCATTTTGAGCCAGAAAAACGTAACGGGTTTCTTCAAGGCCACTCGCCTTGGAAAAATAGACATCGCCAAAGGAGCGGGAGATCGGTTGACCCTGATCGTCCCAGTCCAACTCAGCGTGAAAGGTATCTGACATCGACTGCACTGCTTATTTGGGCCAAGCAAAGCGCAAGTCTAGCCGATCCGAACGCGAGATTTTAGAGGAATTAGCCAGCTCGCTTTTGAATTTCAGCGGCCTGGGTCATTCTGGAGATATACCGTCCGATTTGGTGCTCGGCCTCTTCACGGGTAAAAAAAGGTCCTTCGAGCGTACCTTCTCGCGTTGTGAAGAAATAATTGCCATTAACCCAGCTAATGCGCTCGCTGCGAAAATGAGTGGCTGAAGTACTATCTTCAGTGCGCTTACCAAACATGACTGATCTCCGAACCGATTTACTTTCTGACCGCGCAAAACAGCGTTGGTTTGCTTTACCGTCAACTATTTTGGCTATGGATATATTGCCAAGCGTTTCCAGAATGGCAGGGTTACAGCGCGAGTCGTATCACTAAAGGTGTAGGTGATAATTCGCTACCTGAAAAGCTTGAGATATAACCACTGAACATTAGAGTTCAGTTTTTAGGTATCTGTTGCATCCATTCATCCAGACACGGTTGATTGGTAGTCGCCTCGCTGTTATCTGTATATACATCCACCCTGTGCTCGAAAGACCTCCTTCATTCAACTACGCAAAAACGGGTTTCTTTTGTTAAGGCCCGTAGCGGTACTGTGACCCTCCATGCACGCTACTCGAATTCTGGAAGATCCGTTTTATTACCTGAATAATTTCCACACGGTACTGGCCTGGACCAGCGAGCGTTACAGTGATCTTCTGAATGAGACGGAGAGGGTGTTTCTCCAGGTTTTTCCTTCGCTTCCTAAAGCCTCGCAGGCCCTGTTGGTTAGAATGGTCATGCGCAAAGGGGCGCTGTTCCGAGGCAGCAAGCTGTGCTACCAGGAGATTGGCTGCCCCCATCAAGCAGTGTTGCCACTGGTTGAGCTGGGCTGGGTATCGGATAGGCCAGTACTTTCTCTAGAGCAACTGTTCGGGTTACTGAAAAAGGCAGAATTGGCTCAGGTCTTTCCTGAGCAGTTATCTCGCTCATCTTTAAAGAAGTCAGAGCAGCTTGAAATGCTCAAGGCTGACTTTAATGATCCGAGGCTGCTGACGGTATGGTGCAGCTCGCTGGATGACCGCGTCTATGAAATTACCGTCACAAACATATGTGACCGATTAAGGCTTATGTTTTTCGGTAATTTACATCAGGACTGGAGCGAGTTCGTCTTATCGGATCTCGGAATTTTCCGTTATGAAAAGGTGGAATTTTTTGATTCATCACGAGGCTTCCGTGTCCGCAAAGACATCGATGATTACGTAGCACTGTATGACTGTCGTGAGCGCTTTCGTGACGGAACTGCATTGGACGACATTCTAGATGTGCTCCCCAGATTACCGTTAGATAATGATTGGCTGGAGGCACGCAGAGGTAAACTGACTTATGAGGTTGCCTACTGCTGTGAACAGCAGGGTAACTTTACTGCCGCCCTGGATCTCTATCAGAGTTGCCGGCATCCTGGCGCAAGAATTCGCGCTATCCGTGTACTCGAAAAAACCGAGCAGTATAAAGCCGCTTTCGAACTGGCCTGCCAGGCAGAGCGAGCTCCAGAAAGTGACAGTGAAGCCCAGCTATTGGCCCGTATGTTACCCCGGCTGCGGCGTAAGCTGAGTATGCCCAAGTTGCCCAAGCGCATCGAACGCTGCGTTGAGCGTATCGACCTGACGTTACATCGTCTGGATGCTTGTCGTCCCGTTGAGTTATGTGTTCAAGAGCATCTGTCGGAACCTGATGCGCCGGTCTTTTATGTTGAAAATATCCTGATCAATGCGCTACTTGGTCTTTTATGCTGGGACGCAATTTTTGTTCCTTTGCCTGGAGCCTTCTTTCATCCTTTTCATCGCGCTCCTGCCGACATTCATATGCCGCAATTCGCAACCAGGCGTGCACAGCAATTTGAAGCATGCCTGTCTCAGCTCGAAAATGGTTGTTATAAGGAAACCATCAAACGCAACTTCCTGGAAAAGCAGGGTATCCAGGCCCCTTTTATTGCATGGGGAGCCGTAACGGCAGAAGTATTGGAGCTAGCATTGCAGTGCTTGCCTCCCCAGCATTTACGCGTGTGGTTCGAGCGAATACTTCAAGATGTAAAGGTCAACCGGACAGGATTTCCAGACTTGATCCAGTTCTGGCCCCACGAGCGACGGTACCGCATGATCGAAGTGAAGGGGCCGGGCGATCGTCTCCAAGATAATCAGGTTCGCTGGTTGGATTACTGTATGGCTCATGAAATGCCGGTATGTGTGTGTTATGTGCAATGGGAGGAGTCTGTTGCGTGCAGTACAGCGTTGCTGTAAGGGCTCTGTGTGAGTTTGTTGCTAAGCAGGGAGACCTTGATCTACGTTTCACGCCATCACCGACAGCCCTTGAGGGCATTCAAGGACATGGCATCGTTACCTCGCGTCGAAAGCAGTCTTACCAGCGGGAGGTAGCGCTGGAGGGTGAGTACAGGCATCTTCGCATCAAAGGGCGGGCCGATGGATACGACCCGGAGCTGAACCGGCTCGAGGAAATAAAAACTTACCGGGGTGACCTGACTCACATGCCGCCCAATCATCGTCACCTGCATTGGGCGCAAGCGAAGATATATGGATGGCTGTTATGCCAAAAATTGTCGCTTCATGAGCTCGAGCTGGCGTTGGTGTATTTTGATGTAGGCAGTCAGAAGGAAACTACTCTGCTTGAGCGGTTTACATCTGGAGTGCTTAAAGAGTACTTCGAACGGCAGTGCAGCCTGTTTCTGGACTGGGCTGAGCAGGAACTGACTCATCGCGAGCACCGCCAGCGTTACCTGGAGGCGTTACCCTTTCCACATGCCTCCTTTCGTACGGGGCAGCGTGATCTTGCCGAGGCTGTCTATAAAGCGGCCCACGTAGGCTGTAGCCTCATGATCCAGGCGCCCACGGGGATAGGCAAAACCATTGGCACCTTGTTTCCATTGCTCAAGGCTATGCCACGGCAAAATCTGGACAAGGTCTTTTTTCTTACCGCAAAGAATTCTGGTCGGCAGTTGGCTTTCAATGCGATGGGCGCTATCACCCAGGCCGCACCAGAGCTTTCGCTGCGTATTCTGGAGCTGAGGGCACGCGACAAGGCATGTGAACACACGGATAAAGCATGCCATGGTGAATCCTGTCCTCTGGCCAAGGGGTTCTATGACCGTTTGCCCCAAGCCCGGCAAGCCGCCTTGAAGGAAAAGGTACTGGATCATGACTCGCTACGCACCATAGCGCTTGGGTGGCAGGTTTGTCCCTATTACCTGAGTCAGGAGATGGCGCGCTGGTGCGATGTCATTGTAGGGGATTACAACTACTACTTTGACAGCAGCGCTATGCTTTTTGCCTTAAAGGAGCAGAGTCAATGGCGGATCGGAATCCTCGTTGATGAAGCTCATAATCTATTGGAGCGTGCGCGGGGGATGTATACCGCCTCTCTGGATCATGCTGTAGTAGCGTCACTTCGCAAAGAAAGACCTCCAGGGCTGAAGCAGCCACTGGATCGGATCAATCGTTGCTGGAATGCCTTAATCAAGGTACAACCCTCAACCTATCAGGCATACGACGAAATTCCCGCGAAGTTGTTATCCGCGCTGCAAAAAGCGATTTCAGCTATAAACGACCTGCTTAACGAGACGCTGGCTCCACTGGATGCTACGCTTCAGCGTTTCTATTTTGATGCAATTCAATTCGTTCGGATGGCTGAAAGTTTTGGTGAGCACTCACTGTTCGAATTACTGAAAAAAAATGAGCTGTCACGTAAACCAGCCGTGCAACAGTCCGTTGTAACCATACGGAATGTAGTCCCGGCACCTTTTATCGGCCCGCGATTCAACGCAACCCATGCCGCTATTCTTTTTTCCGCGACCTTAAGTCCGCCTCACTTCTTGCGGGATACGCTTGGGCTTGCAGCGGGTACACCTTGGGTTAACGTAAAGTCCCCGTTTGCGGCTGAACAGTTATCGGTTCGCCTCGTAGACAACATTTCGACGCGTTATCAGCACCGAGAGCAATCCCTGCGGCCCATTGCAGAGTTAATGGCTTGGCAGTACAGACAGGAGCCAGGAAATTATCTGGCTTTCTTTAGTAGCTTCGACTATCTCGAAAAGACTGCATCGTTATTTTCCAATCTTTTCCCGGACATTCCGCTTTGGCTCCAGGCACGGCAGATGAATGAGGCAGACAGGGTCCAGTTTCTGCAACGGTTTACAAACACCAGCAGCGGTGTTGGTTTCGTAGTACTAGGGGGGAGTTTTGGCGAGGGTGTCGATTTGCCAGGGCAGCGGCTGATAGGAGCTTTTATCGCAACACTTGGCCTTCCTCAGATCAATCCTGCCAATGAACAAATCAGGACGAAGCTCGACCGACAATTTGGTACTGGTTATGACTATGCCTACTTTTATCCAGGTATGCATAAGGTCATTCAGGCAGCAGGTCGCGTCATAAGGACAACCTCTGATCGTGGTGTGCTGTACCTGATTGATGACCGTTTTGCTCAGTCCAAGGTCAGACGGCTATTGCCTGAGTGGTGGAAGGCGCAGACCTTTCGATGGCCTTACAGCGTTAACCAGAAATAAGTCTGAAGGAAAAAGCGTAGGCTGGAGAGGCGGTAGTAGGGGAGGGGACTCAGGGCCTGAACGAGTTGTCCAGGCCCTGAGGTGAGGCACTGTTAGCGAGCCATCGCTACCAGTACTTCAGAGGCAGGAACATTGAAGTCTACTGACATCATCACGCTCAGCGCAGTGATCGTAACGATGGAGAAGACGAACAATTTTCTTGCCCAGGCATTGTCATCGTTGGTCTTGTAGCCCATTAGAGCCATGCGCAACCAATAAACGCCCATGGCTGCTGCAACCACCAAGTACTTATAACCGGCGTAGCCCCCAATCGTGAGCGCTAGCGTAGCGGCCAGAAAGGCCAGGATATAGACCGTAATATGGCGCTTGGTTACAGGGATACCCTTCATGACTGGCAATACCGGAATTGAAGCTGCCCGATAGTCGTTCAGTCTGAAGATTGCAATAGCGTAGGAGTGCGGCATTTGCCAGAGGCAGAAAATCAGCAGAAGAATAGCGGCACCCATATCGAACTCATTGCTAACGGCGCAATAGCCGATTACAGGAGGAGCCGCACCCGACAGGCTACCCACTAGGGTGCCATACACAGATTTACGCTTCAGGCACAGGCTGTATAGACCCACATACACAACGAATCCCATGAGCCCAAAGGCTGCGGATAGCGCATTTACCTTGAAGTAAAGAAGCGCGATACCCGCAATGCCCAAGAGCGTGGCATAGGACAATGTGACACTTGGAGAGATAAGTCCTTGGACGAGGACACGATTTTTCGTCCGTTCCATGACCTTATCAATGTCACGGTCAATATAGTTATTGAAGACGCAGCCGGAAGCGATGACCAGAGACACCCCTACTGCGGTAGCTAAGAAAAGTGCTAAGTCGATGCTTCCTTTCGAAGCAAGGAAAAAACCTCCGGCAACCGAGATCAGGTTGCCGAAGATAATGCCTGGCTTCGTTATAAGTAGGTATTTCTTGATCATCGAAGCGACTCTTAGTGGGCCAGCATGTTGCTATGCATGCCGTGAATAATCCACAGCGAGCCCGCGACCACGATAACAGTAATCAGAATAGTGAAAGCAAAAGCGATCACATTCCAGCGCTGCTCGGACGACGTGTTCATGTGCAGGAAGAACACTAGGTGTACAAAGATCTGCACAAGTGCCATCACCCAGATCACGATCAGCGTAGCCGACTGTGACAACACCGGGTTCATGACAATGCCGAATGGGATCACGGTCAGGATAACGGACAGAACGAAGCCAATGATGTACGACTTCACAGTGCCGTGGCTGGAGCCCGCGTGGACAATATGTCCGTGTTCGTGAGCCATTACATAACCCCCATCAGATATACAACGGTAAACACGCAGATCCAGACGATGTCCAGGAAGTGCCAGAAGAGGCTCAGGCACATCAGGCGGGTCTGGTTGGTCGCAGTCAGACCTTTCTGGCTAACCTGAATCATCAGGATTGCCATCCAGATCAGACCGGATGTGACGTGCAGACCGTGAGTACCGACCAGGGTAAAGAACGCAGATAGAAACGCGCTACGCTGAGGGCCAAAGCCTTCAGCAATCAGGTGATGGAATTCGTTGATTTCCATCACGATGAAGCCAAGGCCGAGCAGGAAGGTAACAGCCAGCCAGCCCAGCGCCTTGCTCTTTTGCTCCTTGTGTGCAGCGATCATGGCAAAGCCATACGTGATACTACTGAACAGCAGCAGGAAGGTTTCTACCAGAACATAAGGCAGTTCAAAAATTTCTTTACCGGTAGGACCGCCGGCAAAGCTACCGCTCAGAACAGCGTAGGATGCGAAGATAGTCGCAAACAGAATGCAGTCCGTCATCAGGTACAGCCAGAAACCGAATACAGTCATGGATCCGGCATCGTGGTGCCCATGCTCCTCAGCATGGGCAACTTGGTTGTGAAGAACTTGACTAGACATAAGTTTAAGCCTGACTCGCTGCTAGTTTCTGGAGATGTTCATTCTCGATACGTGCCACTTCAGCGGCAGGTACGTAGTAGTCGATGTCATCGTCGAAGCTGCGAACGATAAAGGTAGCGATCATGCCGACGAATCCAACAGCAGCTAGCCACCAGATGTGCCAGATAAGAGCAAAGCCGAGGGCTAGACTGAACATACCCATGATGAATCCAACGCCTGTATTGCGCGGCATGTGAATGTCTTTGTAGTCAGCAGCTTTACGCTCAGCCAGACCTTTTTCCTTAGCTCCCCAGTACGCGTCGATATCATCAACAACCGGCTGCTCTGCGAAGTTATAGAAAGGTGGCGGAGAAGAAGTAGACCATTCCAATGTACGGCCACCCCATGGATCACCGGTTACGTCCTGGTTCAGCTTGCGATCACGGATGCTGACGTAGTACTGCAGCAGCTGGCATATAACGCCACACAGAATGATGGCAGTACCAATAGCCGCCACGATCAGCCAAGGATGCCAGTCCGGGTTGTCATAGTGGTTCAGACGACGAGTCATACCCATGAAGCCCAGTACATACAGCGGCATGAAGGCAAGGTAGAAGCCAACCAACCAGCACCAGAAAGCATATTTGCCCAACTTTTCATTAAGCGTGAAGCCGAATGCTTTCGGGAACCAGTAAGCCACACCCGCAAAGTAACCGAAGACGGCACCGCCGATGATCACGTTGTGGAAGTGAGCGATCAGGAACAGGCTGTTATGCAGCACAAAGTCAGCGCCTGGAACAGCCAGCAGAACGCCGGTCATACCACCGATACTGAAAGTGATAATGAAGCCAATGGTCCACATCATCGGAGTGGTGAAGCGGATACGGCCTTTGTACATGGTGAAGAGCCAGGTAAAGATCTTCACACCAGTCGGGATGGCAATAATAGTCGTAGCGATACCGAAGAACGCATTGACGTTAGCGCCGGAGCCCATGGTAAAGAAGTGGTGCAGCCATACGATAAAGGACAGCACGGTAATAGCCAGCGTAGCCCATACCATGGATACGTAGCCGAACATGCGCTTGCCGCTGAATGTAGACGCCACCTCAGAGAACACGCCAAAGGCGGGCAGAATGAGGATATATACTTCCGGGTGACCCCACGCCCAAATCAAGTTGACGTACATCATGGGGTTGCCACCAAGCTCGTTGGTGAAGAAGTGCATGCCCAGATAACGGTCAAGCGAGAGCATAGCCAATGTGGCGGTCAGAATCGGGAAAGCTGCAACGATCAGAATACTGGTGCACAGGGCGTTCCAGGTGAAGATCGGCATTCTCATTAGAGTCATGCCAGTGGTACGCATTTTTAAAATGGTTACCACAAAGTTCACACCTGTTAACAACGTACCCAGGCCCGAAAGCTGCAATGCCCAGATGTAGTAATCTACCCCTACGCCCGGGCTATATTGAATACCCGATAGTGGTGGATAGGCTACCCAGCCGGTTGCTGCGAATTCACCTATGGCTAGAGACAGGTTGATGAGGATCGCACCTACCGCGAACACCCAGAAGCTGAAGGAGTTCAGGAAGGGGAAGGCAACGTCCCGCGCGCCAATTTGCAGCGGCACGACAAGGTTCATCAGGCCAGTCACCATCGGCATGGCCACGAAGAAGATCATGATCGTGCCGTGTGCGGTGAAAATCTGGTCATAGTGATGCGGAGGCAGATAGCCTTCTGCACCGCCGGCTGCGATAGCCTGCTGTGCACGCATCATAATGGCGTCGGAGAAGCCGCGGAGCAGCATGATGAGCGCCACCAGGATGTACATCACCCCGATTTTCTTGTGGTCAACTGTCGTGATCCATTCGGACCACAGGTAACCCCATTTCTTGAAATAGGTGAGGCCGATAAATACGGCTATCACACCCAGAATCATGGCACCGACCGCACCTACGATGATCGGTTCATGATAAGGAATGTCTGCGAGACTTAATTTTCCGAACATGATTTACTCCGCCGCACCTTCGTGCGCACTCTTATTCATTGCCTGATCCATTACCTGATCTACACGCTTGCTGTAATCGCCTTTCAAGTATTTATCGATGATGTCCTGGAAAAGGTGAGGAGCCACGGATGAGTAATACTCGATCGGGTGCTTCTCGCTGGGCATGGCCAGGTCTGCATAGACCTCAGAGCTCAGTGTCTTAGGAGAAGCCTTGACCTTGTCGACCCACGCGTTGAACTCTTCAGGTGTCGTAGCGTGTGCGATGAACTTCATATCCGAGAAGCCAGCGCCGCTGTAGTTGGCCGAGCCACCGCCATACTGGCCAGTTTCATGAGCCATCAAATGCAGTTGGGTCTGCATGCCACCCATGGCGTAGACCATGCTGCCCAAGGCCGGAATAAACAGAGTGTTCATGACGGTATCGGAGGTGATGCGAAAGTTAACCGGCGTGTTGGCCGGGAATGCAATCTCGTTGACCGTAGCGATACCCTGTTCCGGATAAACGAAAACCCACTTCCAATCGGTAGCAATAGCTTCGATGGTAATCGGCTTGACGTCAGAGTCGAGTGGCCTGAAAGGGTCAAGAGAGTGGCTGGTCTTCCAGATGAGCACGGCCAGAATAGCCACGATCACCAGCGGAACACCCCATACAACCACTTCGACCTTGGTCGAGTGCGCCCAGTTGGGTGCGTAATCGGCATCCTTATTGGAGGCGCGATATTTGATTGAGAAAAGGATCGCCATGACGATGACTGGGATAACGACAATCAACATCAGGCCAGTGGCAGTCAATATAAGGTGTTTTGATTCTAAACCTACTGGGCCTTTAGGGTCTAAAAGCGTCATGTTACAACCACTGAGTAAACCAGTGGCACCTAAAGCCAATAGGCTAGAAAAAATACTATGTTTCTTTTTTCTCATCTCACGACCTCGGTTGAGGGGCACTCTTCGTTTCAGGGGGACAGCCAGTAATCGGTACCATCACTTATTTAAGTGCGGCGCAGAAATAGGTCAGGCTGATGAAGCTTTGGGTGTCACGGTCATTACAAACGTGTCGATGACGTCGTGCGTCATTGAGTCACATGTAAGGATATGTTACGACCGAAATCCATTTGAGCCAAGCTGAGCCAGTCTTGGGCCTACGTCTGGATTGCACGTTTCACCAGTCCTCCTTACCTAGCCTGCGTAGAGTGCGGGCTTGTTCGGGCCTTAATGTTGAAATCGATCGCAACTGGAAAACAGGACTCTCCCAGACAGGCTACGCGCTCGTGGTATTACCAAGCATAGCAGGGGATACATTTAAGGCTTGGCCGTGCCATGAATCTTATTCACGTCAGTGCCGTGTACCAAAAATAACGCTGCAACTTGGGTAGCGTAAGCTGTACCAATAAGCACGAGGCCTATGCGGACGCGCTAATGGGCAGCATCCGGACCAATCTCGCTTGCTTACCAACCCGGTGGACTTGAAGCCATCTGCTTGCGAGCGAGCATATTGTTGCAAGTTGAAAATCACCCTGCCTTATGTAGGCATATTGCTATCAATCAGGTGTTTTTTCTCTCTCAAGAGCGCTTCAAGGCACGCCTTATCGGGCCGTGCGCAGTTTAAGTTCATCTAGGGTTCACGTCTATCATTGAGTCGCTTTTAGGCGATACAAGGAGCTAGCTAAGTCCTTGATTTTTCAATGCCTGCTTCAATATGTCGCACCTTGATTGAGAGATTGTTGATTGTAGGGAATTGACAGCAGGCAAGTACTACAAAAAGAAGCGGAAAAGGAGTCGAAGCGAGAGTGCTAAAAACAAAGATTGTTACATAATATGAAATTATGTTTTGTCATGAAAGGGCGCTGACAAGCATGCGCCAGCGCAACTCAAATAAGGTTTGGTTTCTACGAAGTCAGTTCTGTTATGCATATTGGGGCTTTCTTATTAAAAGACTATTTATCAAGTTCGAGTAATTAATTTAGCAGCATACCTTTTAATAAAGGTTTCTAGTTCAAGTGCGACCCCATTCTTTGCACATCTTGAAGCCATCTCAATCGTTGTTCCTCGCTACTTGCTCTTATTGGTGCGAATTCCAGATGATCACGAATCTGTATGCCACACACATCCAAGGCCTCTCGCATCATGAGGCGATGCGGAGAAAGTCCTCTCAGGCGCTTCCAGGGAGTAGGCAGGCTGTCAGCAGTGACGATAAGGTCAGCGCTTCGGCCTGATAGAAGTTGTTCACCTCCCCAGATCTGATCGCGATAAGCGAATGCAAAGCCTGGCAAGAAAACACGCTCGATAAAGCCGCTTAAAAGGGCAGGTAGACCACCCCACCAGATGGGGTAAACAAATAGAAGATGTTCTGCCCAATGAATCAGTCGTTGAGCTTCCAGCAAATCTTCTTCAAGAATCTGGCTCTTATCGTAGCCTTCTCGAAGTACCGGGTCGAAACTAAGCTCTCCCAGTCGTAGTTCACGTACCACATGATTATGCTGGCGAGCCCCTTGTATATAGGCTGCGCTCAGCGCATGACAGAAGCTTTCGCTCTTGGGCGAGCCCTGGATAACCAGGACTCGTTTGCCATCGCCCTCTAGAGGTGTTGCGCCCGTTCTTGGCTCAGCCATGGCTGCCTGCTTCCAGCATGGTTTCAGGCCTTACCCACTCATCGAACTGCGCCTCGTTCAGATGACCAAGCTCAAGGGCTGCTGTTCTGAGGGTCTTATTTTCGGCATAAGCCTTCTTCGCAATTTCAGCGGCCTTGTCATAACCAATGTGGGGGTTCAAGGCCGTTACAAGCATCAGACCTTGCTCAAGGTGAGCTGCCATTTTCTCGGCGTCAGGCTCCATGCCGGCTACGCAATGTTTGTTGAAATTGCGGCAGCCGTCGGCCAGTAAGCGAATGGATTCAAGAATGTTATGGGCAATGACAGGCTTGAAGACGTTCAGCTGCAGATGCCCCTGGCTGGCAGCGAAAGTGATGGTGGTATCGTTCCCCATTACCTGGCAGGCCAGCATGGTCAAGGCTTCCGCCTGGGTTGGATTGACCTTGCCGGGCATAATGGAACTGCCAGGCTCATTGGCTGGTAGCTTGACCTCGGCAAAGCCTGCCCTGGGGCCGGAGCCCAGCAGGCGCAGGTCGTTACCAATCTTCATGAGGGCTACGGCCAGCGTTTTCAGTGCGCCTGACAGTGCGCTAAGTGGTTCGTGACCTGCCAAGGCAGCAAACTTGTTGGGTGCAGTGACAAAGGGTAGGCCGGTAAGTGATGCAATTTCTTTTGCAATAGCCTCGTCGAAGCCTTTGGGAGAGTTGAGGCCAGTTCCTACTGCCGTTCCGCCCTGAGCAAGTTCATAAATGGCTGGAAGGGCTGCACGAATGGCGCTCTGAGCGATGTCGAGCTGAGCGACGTAGGCCGATACTTCCTGGCCGAAAGTAATAGGTGTTGCGTCCATCATATGGGTACGGCCAGTTTTGACCAGACTCATATGGCGTGCGGCCTGCTGGGCCAGACCTCCGGAAAGCTCATCGATAGCAGGCAACAGATCTCCCAGTACGGCTTGTGCGGTTGCGATGTGCATTGCAGTCGGGAAGCAGTCGTTGGAGCTTTGGCCGCGGTTGACATGGTCGTTAGGGTGCACAGGCTTCTTGCCACCCTTGCCCTGGCCTGCAAGTTCATTGGCGCGCCCCGCGATCACCTCATTGACGTTCATATTGCTTTGGGTGCCGCTGCCGGTTTGCCAGACAACCAAGGGAAACTGATCATCATGACGCCCTTCAAGCACCTCATTGCTTGATTGCTCGATAAGGTCCGCTATCTCTTGCGGCAATTCGCCTAGCTCTGCATTCACCCGAGCCGCTGCTTTCTTGATCAGCGTAAGTGCATGCACGATCGCCAGCGGCATTTTCTGGCCACCAATGGCGAAGTTTTCCATGGAGCGCTGTGTCTGAGCTCCCCAATAGGCATTTTCGTCGACTTCTACAGGGCCTAGGCTGTCGGTTTCGGTACGGCTCATGATGCTCTCCTGCATGCAAATTTGGGTGGTCGGCGCGCTGGCCAATGAAAGGCTTTCAAGCAGTAATGGGAAACCAATAGGGCCAAGGCTAGCGCTTATCGGTGATTAGTCTATTCAGATGTGGGGTGGGTTCCGAAAACATTAGGCGGGTCAGATTTCAGCTGGATTTACCATTGAAGATGCTGAAGCTTGCCTGAACGGAGCCGGAATACGACTTGAGTCATCGGGAAACACGTGGGCAGAATACAGATCTTTTAGCTATCGCTATTCATGTTTAAAGGATGTCCGATGAAGACTTTTCGTGCTGTCTGCACCGCTGTGATGCTCTCTGGTGTCAGTGGCCTGGCCCTGGCTGATGCGGCTAGCCATGCTGCCCAAGCCGAGCGGTTTCTAAAGCTGGCCAACGCCGACAAGCTCACTACACCGGTTTATGCCCAAGTGCATGAATTGTTTGATCAGCATTTCGCCCAGGCCAAGGCTCCGGGCAAGAAGGCTGTTCTTGAAAGCTACGTTGCGCGTGCTAATGCAACACTGGACAAGTCGATTGGTTGGGACAAGGTTAAGCCTGATCTGGTCAAGCTCTATACTCAGAACTTCAGTGAAGCCGAGCTGAAAGACTTGATCGACTTCTACCAGTCTCCACTGGGTAAGAAAATGATGAACACGCTACCGCAGATCTCCATGCAGTCTGCCCAGCTGACCCAGGGCAAGCTCGAGCAGGCAGTTCCCCAGGTCAACAAGCTGCTGAGTGATATGGATAAGGAGCTGGGTGTTAAGCCACAGGCTGCTCCTGAAGGTAGCGGTTCTAAGAAATAAGCGAGACCTATCCATGAGTATGCGCGACCGTATTCTTTCAACGTTAAGCATGCTGCAGCCGCAGCATCTTGATGTTGTTGACGAAAGCCACATGCACAGCCGTGGTCAGGAAACCCATTACAAGGCTGTAGTGGTCAGTGAACAATTTGAAGGGTTGAATGCCGTTAAGCGGCATCAGAAGGTCTACGGGGCGCTGGGTGGGCTGATGGGTGAGTTTCATGCCCTGGCGCTTCATACCTACACACCCGAAGAGTGGGCCAGACAAGGAATGGCACCTGAGTCGCCGACATGTCGTGGTGGCAGCAAGCATGACGGACTGCACGACTAGAAATGACTGTGATCCGCTTGAGGGCTCTGTTCAAGCCCGCCGCGCTTCCTTAGACTTATCGCTCCAGCGCCGGCCTTTGCCGGCGTTGTGCATTAACCGGTCCGTCCCTTACGAGGACGACCACTGGAGAAGTCGACATGTCTGGTTCTATTGTTGTAGCTGCACTGTATAAATTTGTCACCCTTGAAGATTACGTCGAGCGCCGTGAGCCCTTGCTTACTGTCATGTTGGACAATGAGGTAAAGGGCACCCTGCTACTGGCGCAAGAGGGCATCAATGGCACCATTGCTGGCTCTCGGGCCGGAATTGATGCGGTTCTGGCTTTTTTGAAGGCAGACTCGCGTCTGGTTGATCTTGAGCACAAGGAATCCTATTGCGATGAGCAGCCGTTCTATCGGACCAAGGTCAAGCTCAAGAAGGAAATTGTCACCTTGGGCGTGCCGGGCGTCGATCCCAACAAGAAGGTTGGAACCTACGTAGATCCGAAAGACTGGAATGCGCTTATTTCAGACCCTGATGTTGTATTGATTGATACGCGCAATGATTACGAGGTCGGTATCGGGACCTTTACCAATGCGGTGGATCCCAAGACCAAATCCTTCCGCGAGTTTCCTCAGTATATCAGGCAGAATTTTGATCCTTCCCGTCATAAAAAAGTGGCCATGTTCTGCACTGGTGGTATCCGCTGCGAGAAAGCATCGAGCTTCATGCTCAATGAGGGCTTTGAAGAGGTCTATCATCTTAAGGGTGGTATTCTGAAATATCTGGAAGAGGTGCCGCAGGAGGACAGTCTTTGGCAGGGGGACTGTTTTGTGTTCGATAACCGTGTAACGGTCAGGCACGATCTGAGTGAAGGGGAGTATGATCAGTGTCATGCTTGCCGGACGCCCATATCAGCTGCAGATCGGGAATCTGAGCACTACGTGCCTGGTATTAGCTGTCCTCATTGCTGGGACTCATTGCCAGAAAAAACACGTATCAGCGCACGTGAGCGTCAGAAGCAGATTGAGCTGGCCAGGCAGCGGAATCAGCCGCATCCCATTGGCCGGGATCCCCGACAGGTTTCCAAGCTATCGCAGGAGGCTTGACCTATGAAGGCGCGATTGCTCTATGTGATGGATCCTATGTGTTCCTGGTGCTGGGGGTTCGCGCCTGTCATGGAAGCACTGGCTGAGCAGGCACGTCTCTATGGCGTGCCTATGCATCTTGTCGTAGGTGGGCTGCGTAGAGAGCGAGTCGCCATGGATGCCGCCGCTCGTGTACGTACCCTGTCCTATTGGCAGGCAGTCGAAGAAGCTACAGGTCAACCCTTCACAATTGACAATGCACTGCCTGAAGGCTTTGTCTACGATACAGAGCCAGCCTGTCGTGCGCTGGTTGCAGCCAGAGGATTGGATGAGCAGGCGGTATGGCCGCTGGCAAAGCTTATCCAGCGTGCTTTTTATGTAGAAAACCGCGATGTTACCCAGCCGGCTGTTCTTGTTGAGATGGCGGAGAAGGCAGGACTGCCTCGCATTGAGTTTGCTCCGGCTTTCGATGCCCCAGAAACAAGAGCCGCAACCCAGGCGGACTTTGACTGGGCTCTCAATTTAGGCATTGCAGGCTTCCCAACCTTGCTGGCGGAGCGTGAGGGTCAGCTAGCGCTTGTCACCAATGGTTATCAGTCCCTCGATAACCTCTCCGAGCTTTTGGGCATGTGGTTGGTGCGCGGTACTGAGTTCTAGTCCGCCTATTGTCTTTAAACCCTCATGATCCCTTGAGGTCTATCAAGGTACGTCCTTGCCTATGGCTGCATATCAATGATTAGTATATCCAATACTGTTTCCCTGCCAGATACTGAAGTGGAATTGACGGCGGTGCGTGCTCAGGGGGCAGGCGGCCAAAATGTAAACAAGGTGTCCAGCGCCATTCATTTGCGTTTCGATATTCGGGCTTCGTCGCTCCCGGATTTTTATAAGGAAAGGCTGCTGGCTCTGCAGGACACGCGTATTACGCGTGAAGGTGTTGTGGTACTCAAGGCGCAGCAATACAGAACGCAGGAGCAGAACCGTGAAGATGCATTAACGCGTCTTGCTGAGCTTATTCAGAGTGTTACCCGCGTTCAAAAAACACGCCGCCCAACCAAGCCAACGCTGGCGTCCAAAAAGAGACGACTCGAAGGAAAGACCAAGCGCAGTGCAGTCAAGGCAGGGCGTGGCCGGGTTGATTTTTCATAGAGGAGCTTGTACAGGCATTTGATTTGTCTGCAGTGTTTCCTGAGCATGACTCCCTTCTTTTGATGTAAGTCTGTCTTTTTGATGGTAATCAGATTATCTGGCGCCTCGGCTGTCTTTCACCGGGACATCAGCGATTTACGTTCCTGTCCATGATCAAGCGGCATCAGTACTGAGATAGCCGTTAAGACCTTTGTCGAATAGTTACCAAGGCGCTCAGCCAGTAAAACGGAACTACAAAAACAACAAACTTCTCCGTTGAGGTAACCGCCATGAGTGCCGCATCCCTCTATCCCGTACGTCCTGAAGTAGCCGCCCTGACGCTGACTGATGACGCTAGCTATAAGGCTCTATATCAGAAGTCCGTGATTAATCCAGACGGATTCTGGCGGGAGCAGGCCCAGCGGATCAGCTGGACAAAGCCATTTACTCGCGTCAAACAAACTTCATTTGACGATCACCATGTCGATATCAAGTGGTTTGCCGATGGAACGTTGAACGCGTCTTACAATTGCCTTGATCGCCATCTCGAAACGCGGGGTGATCAAGTGGCTATTATCTGGGAAGGTGATGATCCTTCCGAGCATCGTCACATTACCTATCGTGAATTGCACGAAGAGGTCTGCAAGTTTGCTAATGCACTGCGTGGCCAGGATGTACACCGTGGCGACGTAGTCACCATCTATATGCCGATGATTCCAGAAGCAGTGGTGGCCATGTTGGCGTGCGCTCGCATCGGTGCGGTGCACTCTGTCGTCTTTGGCGGCTTTTCTCCCGAGTCATTAGCGGGTCGTATCAGTGACTGTCGCTCTAAAGTCATCATCACTGCGGACGAGGGTGTCCGAGGCGGCAAGAAAACACCTCTGAAAGCCAACGTTGACGAGGCCTTGGCCAATCCGGATACATGCTGTGTTCGTAAGGTCATTGTATGCAAGCGTACGGGTGCCCCCATTGCCTGGCATGCGCACCGCGACGTCTGGTATCACGACGTAACTCAGGTTGCCTCCGCGCACTGCGAGCCCAAGGAGATGGATGCCGAGGCGCCACTGTTCATCCTGTATACCTCAGGCTCTACCGGTAAACCCAAGGGCGTCATGCATACTACTGGCGGCTATATGGTTTATGCGTCACTCACGCATGAGCGGGTGTTCGACTATAAGCCAGGCGAGGTTTATTGGTGTACGGCTGATGTAGGCTGGATTACCGGTCATAGCTACATTGTCTACGGGCCTTTAGCCAATGGGGCTACCACATTATTGTTCGAAGGGGTCCCCAACTACCCGGACGTAGCCCGTGTCGCCCAGATTATCGACAAGCATCAGGTAAATATTCTGTATACCGCTCCGACGGCTATCCGGGCGATGATGGCCCAGGGGGATGCGGCTGTTCGAGGGGCCGATGGTAAAAGTCTGCGCCTGCTGGGGTCAGTAGGTGAGCCGATCAACCCTGAGGCGTGGCACTGGTACTACAAAACCGTAGGACAAGAGCGTTGCCCGGTTGTTGATACCTGGTGGCAGACCGAGACGGGCGGAATTCTGATCAGTCCATTGCCTGGCGCTACGGCCTTGAAGCCTGGCTCCGCTACACGGCCTTTCTTTGGTGTTCAGCCAGCGCTTGTTGATAATGAAGGCAATATTATTGAAGGGGCTGCGGAGGGCAATCTGGTTATTCTAGATTCCTGGCCGGGACAGGCGCGCACGATCTACGGTGACCACGATCGTTTCGTGGATACCTATTTTAAGACATTCAAGGGTATGTATTTCACCGGGGACGGCGCCCGTCGTGACGAGGATGGTTATTACTGGATTACTGGTCGCGTTGATGATGTCCTTAATGTTTCGGGACACCGCATGGGTACGGCAGAGATTGAAAGCTCAATGGTTGCACATCCCAAGGTGGCCGAAGCTGCTGTGGTAGGAATGCCTCACGATCTCAAAGGGCAGGGGATCTATGTTTACGTTACCCTCAACTCAGGTGAAGAGCCTTCGGAAGCGTTACGTCAAGAGCTCAAGCAGTGGGTGCGTAAGGATATAGGGCCTATCGCAACGCCTGACATTATTCAGTGGGCGCCGGGGCTGCCCAAAACACGCTCCGGAAAAATCATGCGTCGGATCCTGCGCAAGATTGCTGTAGGTGAATATGATGCGTTGGGCGACATTTCAACCTTAGCCGATCCAGGTGTTGTTCAGCAGCTTGTTGATACCCATCGTGGCATGACTCAGGCTGTAGCATGAGTGCGTAACAATGGATGCGCCGAAATGAGGCCATGAGTAACATCTAGGCTTCATTTCGGCGCATTCTCTCTTCCCTCTCTCTACACGGTTTGAGCTAAGCAGCGGTTTCATAAGGAAATATTGTCCTTGGGCGCGCTTATTGCTTCGTATATCTATTTTTAATTTTTTTCAAGCATGCTATCGTATAGCCTGTCAAGACTGTTTAGGTCTGTCTAAAACCCTTCTGTAATTACTTGTCGCATAGACGAAATAACCCTTACTAGGCTGCCGCTAGAATGCCGCTACCCACGCTGCTGCATTGCTGGTGCCATGCATGTGCATAGAGTATTGCCATGCGTATTGGTAGCCTGGGCTATTAACTAACGTCCGCAGCCCATTCCTTCGTAGGAGCTTGCATGAAAAAGCTGGCATTGCTTGGCGCTCTCGCGCTGTCTGTACTCACCAACGTATCTGTAGCGGCCGATGGCAAGCCGGTTCGCATCGGAATTGAAGCAGCGTATCCGCCCTTTGCCTCGAAAGCAGCCGACGGCAGCATTGTGGGTTTTGACTATGACATCGGTAACGCGCTATGTGCCGAAATGAAGGTCAAGTGCCAGTGGGTTGAGCAGGAGTTTGATGGTCTTATCCCTGCACTCAAGGTACGCAAGATCGACATGATCCTGTCATCGATGTCCATCACCGATGAACGTAAGCGTTCCGTTGACTTCACCAATAAGTACTACAATTCGCCAGCCAAGCTGGTGATGAAGGAAGGCGCTCAGGTCAACGATATCAAGACTGACCTGAAGGGTAAGAAGCTGGGTGTACAGCGTGGCAGTATTCATGACCGCTTTGCTACTGAGGTGCTGGAGCCTGCCGGCGTGAGCATCACCCGCTATAGCTCTCAGAATGAAATCTATCTTGATCTGACTGCGGGCCGTCTCGACGGCACATTGGCCGATGCTACCTTGCTGGACGACGGCTTCTTGAAAACTGATGCAGGCAAAGGGTTTGCCTTTACCGGGCCTGACTTCAATGATCCCAAATATTTTGGCGAAGGTATCGGTATCGCTGTACGCAAGAACGACGGTGAGCTGAAAGAAAAGCTGAACACTGCAATCAGCACCATTCGCGAGAACGGTACGTATAAGAAAATTCAGGACAAATACTTTAATTTCAATATTTACGGAAATTAACGAATCCTGATGAGGCGTGGTGGCTTCACTGCCATCGCGCCTGTTTTGTATCTGGGCGCTTGATTTTGTTGCGCTGAGGAGTTGTCCACTATGCTCAACGGCTACGGGGCGAATATTGTCGATGGTGCCTGGCTTACCATACAGCTGGCCCTGATATCCATGGTGTTGGCCTGCGGCCTGGGTCTGGCTGGCGCTGCCTTTCGCCTTTCACCGGTACGCTGGCTGGCTTGGCTGGGCGATCTTTATTCGACAGTCATCCGGGGAATTCCCGACCTGGTATTGATTCTGCTGATCTTCTACGGTGGTCAGGATTTGATCAATCGTCTGGCTCCTATGGTGGGGTATGACGATTACATAGATATCAATCCTTTTGCAGCAGGTGTTTTTACCCTGGGTTTCATCTTCGGCGCATATTTGTCCGAAACCTTTCGAGGCGCTTTTTTGGGTATTCCAAAAGGGCAGGCTGAAGCGGGTGTTGCCTATGGCATGAGCGGCATCCAGGTATTTTTCCGAATTCTTGTCCCGCAAATGATTCGACTGGCCATCCCTGGATTTACCAATAATTGGTTGGTACTGACCAAGGCAACCGCGCTGATCTCTCTGGTGGGACTGCAGGACATGATGTTCAAAGCCAAGCAGGCGGCCGATGCTACCCGCGAGCCCTTCACGTTTTACGTGGCTGTTGCGGCGCTTTATCTGATTATCACCAGCGTGTCGCTTCTGTTGTTGAGGCTTGTTGAAAGACGTTATTCCGCAGGCGTTAAGGTGGCTGACCTATGATCTTTGACTACAACGTCATCTGGGAAAATTTGCCGCTTTATTTTAACGGGCTTCTGGTTACCTTGAAGTTGCTGGCTGTTTCTCTGGTCATTGGGCTGGCCGCTGCCATCCCGCTGGCGTTTATGCGGGTATCCAAGCGTATTCTGATCAATTTTCCTGCCTGGCTTTACACGTATGTAATTCGAGGAACACCAGGCTTGGTGCAGCTTTTCCTGATCTATTACGGCTTGGCTCAATTCGAGGTGATAAGGGAAAGCTGGCTCTGGCCTTGGCTCTCGAACGCCACGTTTTGTGCATGCCTGGCCTTTGCCATCAACACGAGCGCTTATACCGCCGAGATCATTGCGGGTAGCTTGAAGGCAACGCCGCACGGTGAGATCGAGGCGGCTCAGGCGATGGGAATGTCCCGTTCGCTCATGTATCGGCGGATCGTATTACCTTCTGCATTGCGTCGCGCACTGCCTCAGTACAGCAATGAGGTCATCATGATGCTGCAGACGACTAGTCTGGCCTCGATCGTAACCCTGGTCGACATTACCGGCGCAGCCCGTACAGTCAACTCCCAGTTTTATCTGCCTTTCGAGGCCTATGTCACCGCCGGCGTGTTCTACCTTGCGCTGACGTTTATTCTGGTCCGGCTATTCAAACTGGCCGAGCGGCACTGGCTCGCCTATCTGGCGCCTCGTAAACATTAAATATCGAGTACGAGCCGGGGCCTGTGCACTGGCTAGACTAATCAAGGCTTTGAAACCATGTTCAAACTTGAAATACAGGATCTACACAAGCGTTACGGTGATCATGAGGTGATCAAGGGGGTTTCGCTTGCGGCCAAGGCCGGCGATGTCATCAGTATCATCGGCTCCAGCGGCTCGGGTAAATCGACGTTGCTGCGTTGCATCAATATGCTGGAACAGCCCCACGCGGGCAAAATCCTGCTTAATGGTGAAGAGCTCAAGCTGCAGTCCACCAAGCAGGGTGCGCTCAAGGCGGCAGACCCCAAGCAGCTGCAGAAGATGCGCTCGCGCTTGGCGATGGTGTTTCAGCATTTCAATCTATGGTCACATATGACGGTGATGCAGAACGTGATCGAGGCGCCAATTCATGTATTGGGTGTTCCCAAGGCTAAAGCCATCGAGCGAGCTGAGCGTTATCTGGCCAAGGTCGGGGTATCTCATCGTAAGGATGCATACCCTGCCCATATGTCGGGAGGCGAGCAGCAACGCGTAGCAATAGCTCGCGCGCTGGCCATGGAGCCTGAAGTCATGCTGTTTGATGAACCTACCTCTGCGCTGGATCCTGAGCTGGTAGGAGAGGTGCTCAAGGTGATGCGTGATCTGGCGCTTGAAGGGCGTACCATGGTGGTGGTTACCCATGAGATGGGCTTTGCCAGAGAGGTCTCCAATCAGGTTATCTTTCTGCATCAGGGGCGCGTCGAGGAGTCTGGCAATCCTCGTGAAGTCCTGGCTAATCCGAGCAGTGTGCGACTACAACAATTCCTGTCTGGCAGCTTGAAATAACATATGGCCATTCGTATAGGCTTTTTGATTTGGCCCGAAACCCGCCCTTTGACGGTAGCCCTGGCCGAAGAAGCCTTTCGAGTGGCTAGACGGCAGCAGACCAGCGCTGAATACGTGCTTGAATTGATACGCATCGATCAGGCCGAACAGCGCTTAACGCATATCTCCTGGCCCGCTCAACTGGAGCACTTCCAAAGAGTGTTTTTGTTGGCGGATGAGATTCCACAATCACTCTCGGTCCCGCTGAGTACGGCGCTAAAGCAGTGCGCTCGATCCGGAGTGCAGGTAGGGGCCATTTCAGCAGGCGTATTTCCGCTGGCGCAGTCAGGTCTGCTTGACGGGTACCGCGCTGCGGTGCACTGGCGCTGGCTGGATGATTTCACAGAGCAGTATCCCAAGGTTATCGCAACCAATCATCTGTTTGAGTGGGACCGTGACCGGCTCTCTGCCTGTGGTGGCCTGGCTATCCTGGACATGGTCTTGGCCATGCTGAGCCATGACCATGGGGCGGACCTGGCTGGTGTTGTTTCGGAAGAGCTGGTTGTCGAGCGAATCCGCGAGGGTAATGAGCGCCAGCGAATTCCGCTGAAAAACCGGCTGGGCTCCAGTCATCCAAAGCTGACCCAGGCAGTCATGCTCATGGAGGCCAATATTGAAGAGCCGCTTACCACTGATGAAATCGCACAGCATGTCTGCGTGTCACGTCGTCAGCTCGAGCGTATTTTCAAGCAGTACCTGTCACGTGTGCCAAGCCAATACTATCTGGAGCTTCGGCTGAATCGGGCACGCAAGATGCTGATGCAGACCAGCAAATCCATTATTCAAATTGGGTTGTCGTGCGGTTTTTCGTCGGGGCCTCACTTCTCCAGCGCCTACCGAAATTTCTTTGGTGTAACGCCGCGTGATGATCGTAATCAGCGGCGTGGGGCAGGACCGGATGTCGCGGTTGTTACCGAACGTTGAGCCGCGGCTTGGGCTTGCTCAGCCAAATAGTAGAGATAGTTCATGCGCAGGTAATGCCTTGCTGAAATGAAAGCCCTGTACCTCGTCGCAGGCATCGCCACGTAGGTGCTCAAGTTGCTCTGCTGTTTCTACGCCTTCAGCCGTAACCGTCATGCCAAGGGATTGGCCTAACGTAATGATGGCCTGGACGATAGCGCGATCGTCTGGGTTCGTACCGATACCAGCGACAAAGCTGCGGTCTATCTTGATGCCATCAAAGGGGTAGCTGCGCAGGTATCCCAGAGAAGAAAAGCCTGTACCAAAATCGTCCATGTGGAGACGTATCCCGAGCGCCTTCAGGCTGTTGAGTGTCTCCAGCGCTCCGTCAGCATCGTCCAGCATGACGCGCTCGGTAATTTCTAATTCAAGTCTGGAAGGGTCTAGCCTACTCTCGGTCAGCGCATTTTGTACCTGATTGATCAGGTCGTGGCGACCAAACTGTCGGGGCGAGAGATTCACAGAAATACCCACCGGTTGTGGCCAGTTGACAGCTACGTGGCAGGCACGTTTCAGTACCCAGTTTCCTATGGGAACGATAAGGCCGGTGTCTTCTGCCAGCGCAATGAAACTATCGGGTAGCAGCATGCCATGCTCAGGATGCTGCCAGCGTAATAGCGCTTCGAACCCGGTCAGCCGATTTCCCGTAAGCGAATAACGTGGCTGAAAATAGAGGCTCAATTCTTCTCTTTCCAACGCCTGACGGAGATCGTTCTCCAAGCGTCGACGGCTGGTAATCAGCTCGTTCATTTCGTGGGAGTAGAAGCGCCATGTATTACGGCCCGCAGCCTTGGACTGATAAAGCGCAATATCGGCGAGCCGCAGAAGCTCCTCTGCGTTATTTGTATCAGAGGGCGCTAGTGCAACGCCTATGCTTCCTCCGATAAACACGGTCTGGTCATCCACTTTGATAGGCTGATGGAGCTGATCAATGATTCGTGAGCTCAGTGCAGAGATTTCTTCATGGTTCTGAAGGCGGGTCATCACGACAATAAACTCATCACCACCGACCCGCGCGACTAGATCGGCTTCTCGAATGCAATTACGCAGGCGCTTGGCCACTTCCCTGAGCACTCTGTCGCCCGCTGCATGACCCAGCGCATCGTTGACCGGTTTGAAGCGATCCAGATCCACACTTAACAAGGCCACAGGGGCAACGCGTGTTGATGGGCTTACATGCTTTTTTAGAAACTCGTTCAAACGGTTGCGATTGGGCAGATCGGTTAAGGGATCATGCAGAGACAGGTGCCTTACCTGAGCTAGCGCCTTGACCTCGTCAGTAATATCGCTGGCCGTGCCGCGAAACCCTTGCGTGCCGTCTTTTATCGGTCGCGCCGAGACACGGCAGGTCCGCTGCTTACCTTGTCGGTCATGATAATGACAGACGAGTGGAGTAGATGTAGAGGCGTTCCTTCGATGGTTCAGCCATGTTGTCAATGACTCATGGTCTGCTGTCAGCAGTTCATTAAGGTTTTTGCCAAGCCACTGCTCAGGTGTAGTGCCTGTAACTTCCTCGAAGCGCCCTGAAAGATAGGTCAGGCGGTACTGAGCATCGATTTCCCACAGCCAGTCTGACGCGGCTTCTGCTACGTCTCTGAAGCGCTCCTCGCTAACCGCCAAAGCTTCCTTGCTCTGAGTCAATTCAACGTAATGAGCTTCCATGAATCGTGCCGTAGAAAGTGCATTACGCAGGACTAGCCAGGTTGACGCGATCAGCATGAGACCCGCGATACCGAAGTAGGGAAGAATCGAGTCAAGCAGCGTCTGCCCATGACGTGGCGGGTCCCAGGCCAAGTAGCTATCAGCGCCAGGTGCTAGACGAAGCGTGGACGAGCCTTCAATCTGAGGCGTCTGTGTAGTCCGCAGATTGACTAATCCATATTGCGTACCCAGCGCCTTGAGCTTGTCTGGTGTAAGGATATTGACGAAGAGAAGTACTGAGCGGGTACCGGGCCGCTCCTTAACGGTTGGGTCTTTTCCTGGCGTGATAGATCCAGCCGCAACGATGGCAGGTACTGAGTCGACTTTCAGGAGTTCACTGACTACCTCTTCCTTATTTTCAGGCGCGCGTGCCTTGTTCAGTAGAGCGTCAACATCGCCTTGTAACCATTGCCGGGCATCAAGAGGTGTTTGCTCACCCTCAAACAGTGAATAGACGGTTTTGTCCTGCGCATTTAGAACAAGTAATCCCTGAAAGCCATAGAGCTCATAAATCGACTCGCCCAGGTTTTCTCCGTCATACGCCCAGCTGATGTTGAGCTTAAGGTGCATGTTCTTGTAAAGCTCACCCCATTTGGAATAGTCAGATATATCCTTTTTTATGCTTGTATTCAGGTCTTCAAGGGCTTTTTGAGCAGCGTATAAGGTGTCTGCCTGAGCCTGTTGATCCTGGCTACGAGCGTTGTGGATCAACAGCCCACATGCGAGCGAAAACATCAGGAACAGCAATACTGTAACCAGAGGGAATACGCGACGGGTAAAAGTAGTACTGAGCATAGTAGGCAAAGGCGGCGCAGAGTGGTCTTGAAATATAGGCATTGATGGCAGATGGCCACTCTTAGGGAGGGGAGGCATCCTATAAGATGTCGACTGATGTGTGAAATAATTCAGCTAAAACAGATATTAAACTAGCAGGCCTAGTGAGCTTGGCGAAATAGATATTCGTCTGATGTAAGGCGGGCGCCCATGAGGCAGTAAACGAAGAACCTTGGATAAGAGGCTTTCATTGCCAATGCGTGCTGTTTGAGGCTTAGTAACAGCACGCAGGACTGGATTTCTTTAATGGGTGTCAGTAGCACCGCCATAGTGCGCGCAGCCTGACATGCTCTTGCCATTGACACGCAGCTCCGCCTGAAGGGATTGAACCGTACCAGTGCTTTCATCAACACAGCGCTGCGGACTGACCCATAGCTCGACACGCTCGCCGTTGGCTTCGGTAGACAGGCTACGACTACCGTCGGGTAGTTGCTCCTGCAAATATGGAAGAGCCTGCTGGCTGCGATCGGTCGAGGCTATAACCATGCCTTGGCCACTTACTACCACATTCCATTCTGGAGTATGACCGGCTGCGCGAAGCGTCAGGCGCTTGAAATTAGGGTCTGAACAGCCGGGCCCGGTGTACTGCATGCGATACACTTCGGAAACGGCAAATACGCCATCGCTTCCAGCCGGCCCTCCAGATTTCATCTTTCCGCGTAAATCTGCGAATAGGCTGCTGGCACCGCTATCGGCCGTCAACTCATGAGCATCGTTGATAATAGACGTGTTGGCCGCATCGTCTATTTGAAAGTAGCGATGCTCCTGACAGGGGCGAAAGAGTAACTGGTCATTCGCTAACCGCAAATCACCTTGCAGGCGTACGCCTTGAGACGCCTTGGACGAAGCGATGCTATCGCTCGGGGTGCTATGGCAGCCTGCCAGCAACGTGGCCAGCAAGGTCAGGGGCAGCAGCAAGCGTGGCGCTAACATCTAGAGCTCTCCATTGAAACAAGGGTGGCAACGTTACTGAGCTATATCCGTTAGGACAAGGCTGAAATGAACTTGTGCGCTCTTTTTGAACGGAGCGCACAAGCGATCCTTTAGCCTCCCAGGTAGGCCTTGCGTACGTCAGGGTTGGCCAATAGGGCTTCGCCGGTATCCTGCATGACGATATGACCATTTTCTAGAACGTAGCCACGGTCTGCTAGTCTGAGCGCCTGGTTGGCGTTCTGCTCGACCAGAAATACCGTTACGCCATCCTCGCGCAGTTGTTCGATGATATCGAAAATCTGCTGAATGATGATGGGGGCTAAACCCAGTGAGGGCTCGTCAAGCAGCAGGAGACGCGGATGACTCATCATCGCACGACCGATGGCCAGCATCTGTTGCTCCCCACCGGACATCGTGCCTCCGCGCTGGTGATAGCGCTCCTTCAAGCGAGGAAACAGGCCAAGAACCTTTTCAAGCTGACGATCATAGTCATGCTTGTCGGTAAAAAAACCGCCCATGGCGAGGTTTTCCTCGACAGTCAGGCGAGCAAAGACGCGGCGACCCTCAGGAACTACGGCGATACCCTTGCGCATGATTTCGGAGGAGTCTTTCCCGACCAGCTCTTCACCTTCGTAACGAATACTACCGCCAGCTGCCTTAGGAGAACCGCATAGCGTCATCAGGAGGGTAGACTTGCCAGCGCCATTGGCGCCGATGAGTGTCACGATCTCCCCTTTGTTGACGGACAGGCTGACCCCATGCAGCGCCTGGATCTTGCCATAGAAAGTCGAAACGTTTTCGAACTGCAGCATCACGCTTCTCCCAAATAGGCTTTGATCACGTCAGGGTTATTACGGATTTGCTCCGGCTTACCATCGGCCAGGGGAGTGCCCTGATTGATAACGACAATATGATCCGAGATGCTCATGACCAGGTGCATGTCGTGCTCAATGAGCAGAACAGTTACGCCATGCTCGTCTCGCAGCAGGGAAATCAGCGCTTTCAGGTCTTCCGTCTCGCGAGGATTAAGGCCAGCGGCAGGTTCATCAAGCATGAGGAGTTGAGGACGTGTCATCATGCAGCGAGCAATCTCAAGACGGCGCTGTTGGCCATAGGCCAGATTGCCGGCAGGTCGGTTGGCGACCTCGGTGAGGTTGACCTGCTCAAGCCAGTGGCGGGCAAAGTCCATGGCTTCAGATTCTGCGCGGCGAAAGTCGGGAGTTTTGAAAAGGCCAGCTAGAAAATTCGTATTCAGATGGCGGTGTTGAGCAACCAGCAGGTTTTCAACCGCTGTCATTTCCTTGAACAACCGAACATTCTGGAAGGTGCGTACGATGCCGCGTCGGGCGATCTGGTGACCCGGCAAGCCATGAATGGGCGTACCTCTAAGTAGAATTTCGCCTCCTGTTGGTTGATAGAAACCGGTCAGGCAGTTGAACACGGTCGTCTTGCCGGCGCCGTTCGGTCCTATCAGGGAAACGACCTGCTTTTCCTCGACGCTGATATTGACGCCATTGACTGCCAAGAGGCCGCCAAAACGCATGGTCAGGTCTTTAGCTTGAAGAATAGGTTGGCTCATTTACGCAGCTCCAAATGGGGGCGCTGCATCGGGAGCAGGCCTTGCGGCCGCCAGATCATCATCAGGACCATCATGGCGCCAAACATCAACATGCGATATTCACTGAACTCACGCATCAGCTCTGGAAGCAGAATCATGACAATGGCTGCCAGAATGACGCCCAATTGTGAGCCCATTCCACCCAGAACAACGATCGCCAAGATGATGGCTGACTCAATGAAGGTGAACGATTCCGGCGACACCAGCCCTTGGCGAGCCGCAAAGAAGCTGCCCGCGAAACCTGCAAAGCAGGCACCCAGCGTAAAAGCGGAGAGTTTGATAAGGGTCGGATTCAAGCCTAATGCACGGCAGGCGATCTCATCTTCACGTAAGGCTTCCCAGGCGCGACCGATGGGCATGCGCAGTAATCGATTGATCACGAAAAGCGTAAGCAGGACGAGCAGTAACGCAACCAGGTAAAGAAAGATCACCTTGTAGTTCGAGTTGTAGGCGATGCCAAAAAACTCATGGAATGTCTGCATGCCTTCAGGGGCACGCCGCTCAAACGTCAGGTTGAATAGCGTAGGCTTGTCGATTCCGCTAATGCCGTTGGGGCCGCCGGTGATGCTGGTAAGGTTGCGTAGCAGAATACGGATGATCTCGCCGAAGCCGAGCGTTACGATGGCGAGATAGTCACCTCGCAGGCGCAGCACGGGAAAGCCCAGCAAAAAGCCGAATAGCGCAGCCATCAAACCGGCAATGGGCAGGCAGATCCAGAATCCAAGGCCGTAATAGTGGGAGAGCAGGGCGTAACTATATGCCCCTACGGCGTAAAAGCCGACGTAGCCCAGATCAAGAAGACCCGCCAGGCCGACCACAATATTCAGACCAAGCCCCAGCATCACATAGATGAGAATCAGCGTAGCGATATCCACGGCCCCCCGTGAGCCGAAGAATGGCCAGACTAGCGCGACAAGAACCAGCCCGAGGATGACCCAGCGTTGAACAGATGGCTCGGTGAGCTGGGCGCCTAGTTTGGTCAGTGGTGAGGTGTGGGTGCCCCTGGTTCGGCGCGGCATGGGAATGCGATCACGTACCAACTGCCATACGAACATAAGGGCGGCCGCCCCAAAAATGATCGTCAGGGTGGTTGGGCTGGCGCCATGGACTTCGAGCCCGATACCCACTGTGGTCAGTTTTAGCCCCAAAACAGGGTAGGCCACTGCGAGTACGAGAAGCGCACTGAAAAAAGCCGTTTTAAGCTGTTTGTTGAAAGGGGTACTGCTCATACTTTTTCTACCTCCGGACGGCCCAGAATGCCGGTCGGCCGGAACAACAAAACGAGGACAAGAAGTGTGAATGCCACGACATCCTTGTACTGATCACCAAAAATATCGGCCCCGAACGCTTCGGCTACCCCTAGCACCAGTCCGCCCAGCATGGCGCCTGGAATACTGCCGATCCCGCCCAGTACTGCGGCAGTAAACGCCTTGATACCTGCCAGAAATCCCAGGCTCGGATTAATGACGCCGTATTGCATACCGAGCAGAACAGCCGCGATGGCTGCCAGGGATGCGCCGATAACAAAGGTCAGGGCGATAATGTTGTTGGTGTTGATGCCAAGCAGGTTGGCCATCTTGATGTCTTCGGCGCAGGCTCGGCAGGCGCGGCCGAGACGCGAACGTGAGATGAACAGTGTCAATCCGAGCATGGCCAGAAACGTGACTACGAAGATCAGAATCTGCATGTACGAAATGACGACTCCACTCATGGCATCATTGCCAAATATGATGTTGCCAGGCAGCAGGCTGGGAATGGCCTTGTCCTTGGAGTCCTGTGCCAATAGCACTTCGTTTTGCAGGAAGATGGACATGCCGATGGCTGAGATCAGCGGAATCAGGCGATTACTGCCACGTAGCGGACGGTAGGCAATACGCTCAATACTGTAGCCATAGGCACTGGCAACAATAATGCTGGCAGCAAAGGCCGCAATCATGATGATCGGCAAACTATGAATGCCCATGAGTGCTAATCCGGCGATGACAATGAAGGCTACATAGGAGCCAATCATGTATACCTCGCCATGGGCGAAGTTGATCATGCCAATAATGCCGTAGACCATTGTGTAACCAATGGCTATCAAGGCGTAGGTGCTGCCAACGGTCAAACCGTTTACCAGCTGTTGAAGATAGTGGTAGAGCTCAGGCATTACTTTCTCCTGAATAGCGGCCACAGTGCTTTTGGCGTCTTGGCACGCCTACTCATTTGGAATGAACAAAGCCCACGGAGGATACCGTGGGCTTTTGAGGACGTTTGCCAGACAACGTGCTGGCAAGTTCCTGCTTAACGGTTACTTGGCTTCGGTCTTGGTGCCGTCGGCGTGCCACTCATAGACGACAAATTCGAAGTTTTTCAGGTCGCCTTTTTCGTCAAACGCCAGGTCGCCTGTAGGTGTGCTGAACGTATTGCTGCGCAGGGCCTCTGCTACAGCATCGGTTTCAGTGTTGCCTGCCTTCTTGATGCCATCAGCAATAACTTGCACGGCTGCGTAGGAGGGGAAGACGAACGGGCCGCTCGGATCCTGCTTCTTGGCTTTGAATGCTTCAACCAGGGCTTTGTTTTTCGGATCCTGATCGAAAGAGCGGGGAAGGGTTACAAGCATGCCCTCTGAGGATTTGCCTGCAATGGCGGAAATTTCAGAGTTACCCACACCTTCCGGCCCCATGAAGCGAACTTTCAAGCCTTTTTCCTGTGACTGGCGCATCAGAAGGCCGAGCTCCGGGTGATAGCCGCCGTAATAGACGAAATCCACACCCGCCTGCTTCAGCTTGGAGATCAGAGAAGAAGAGTCCTTGTCGCCGGCATTGATACCTTCGAATACGGCAACTTTGACATTGGCGCCTTCAAGTGTCTGCTTGACGGCCGTGGCAATGCCTTCACCGTACTGCTGCTTGTCGTGGATGATGGCGACTGTCTTGGGCTTGATATGCTCGGCTATATATTTGCCGGCAGTAGGGCCTTGCATGTTGTCAAGACCAATGGTGCGGAAGATCAGTTTATGTCCGCGTGCCGTGAGATCAGGGCTGGTTGATGCTGGGGTGATCATCAGGATGCCTTCGTCTTCGTAGATATCGGACGCCGGCTGGGTGGAGCTGGAGCACAGGTGGCCAACCACGAATTTCACTTCGTCGTTGACGATCTTGTTGGCAACGGCAACCGCTTGCTTGGGGTCACACGCATCGTCATAGACTACGCCTTCGAGCTGCTGGCCATTGACGCCGCCAGCCTTATTGATTTGCTCGATAGCCATTTTGGCGCCGACAAATTCCATTTCCCCATATTGCGCTACAGGACCGGTAACCGGGCCGGCCAAAGCGATTTTTATTGTATCGGCAGCGACGCTGTAGCTGGTGAGTCCAGCCAGGGCCATGGCGGCGAATAGTCGGGAAAGACGCTGAGTTGCCTTATTCATAGTGCTCCACTCGAAATGCTTATTGGTTTTGGCAGATCACAAACGTTTATTGCAGTATTTATTCTTATTGCTGGCTTTCTTGTTATGACGATAAATCGGCATCGCAACGTGCGGAGTGTAGAGTGCCGATCACGGAATTGAAAAGTGGCACATCGACTGTATCGATACACTTTGTCGCATCATGTATCGGATACGAGCCGAAACCGGGCTGAAGACATGTCAATCCTGTCGACAATAAGCGGCAGCCGCTATCATGTCGCTTTATTTTTAGGGGTGACGTGATGTCCGAAACCAGCACTCTGTACGCTACGCTGTTGGGCCAGACCGCTGAAATCACATGGCAAGAGTTACAGCCGCACTTTGCCAAGGGTTCGTTGCTTCGGGTGGATGCCGAGATAGACTTGATAGAGGCGGCAGAAGCCATTGTTCAGGACAATACAGGCAAGGTTTCTGCCTGGCTGACGTCCGGGCAAATGGCCAAGGTGACCGAGGATGAGGCACGGGGGTTTTTGGTAAGCGATCCAGTCTTTTGGGCAGTGGTCGTTGCGCCCTGGGTGCTTATACAGGCTAGAAACGGTAACAGCGGCGAGGCATGAGACCGCCAGGGTGGATCAATGATTGATCCACCGCTGACGGATCCAGGCACTAAAAGCGTCCACCAGCAGTACCAGGGTCAGCATGGCCAGGATAATGGTTGCAGCCTGAGCGAGTTGAAACAGGCTGAGGCTGATTTGAAGCATTTGTCCTAGGCCGCCAGCGCCCACGAATCCCAATATCGTCGCCATGCGGATATTGTTTTCCCAGCGATAGAGAATATAGGCAAGCAGCTGAGGCCAGACGCTTGGCAGAATGCCATAGGCGAAGGCGGCAAGGCGTCCGCCGCCAGCCAGTCTGATCGCATCGCTGGGGGCGGACGGAGTGTTTTCCAGCGCCTCGGCAAACAGGCGACCCAGTACACCCGCCGTATGCAGTGCCAATGCAAGCGTGCCGGCGTTGGGCCCTAGCCCTGCAGCCAGTACCATCAGTGCCGCCCACACCAGTTCCGGGACGGCGCGGAGGGCATTGAGCAAGAACCGCGCAACTGCTTTGAATAGAGTACCGAGTCGGCCTGCCGCAGGCAGGGCCAGTATTATGCCAAACAGGGCTGCCAATAGGGTTCCCATGGCTGACATGGCCAGTGTTTCCAGGCAGGCCCAAGCGATGGCGTATAGGTGACTGCGGGAGAAGTCCGGGGTAAGAAATCCGTTGGCAAACTTCGCCATTTGCGCAAGAGAGGTCCGCGAAAACAGCTCGATAAAATTCGTCTCAAGGTAAGCAAAGGACGAGGCAATGGCGGCTAGTACTACGATAACGGCGGCAAGACCCTTGATTTTCATCGTTACGGCTCTCGCAGCAAGCGGCTGATCAGGTCGGCCAGCATGACCAGTATCAGAAAGGTCAGCATCAGGCTGGCAACTTCTCCGCCAGCAAACATTCGCAGAGACAGATCGACCTGTTGCCCCAGCCCGCCAGCGCCGACAAATCCCATGACGACCGATGCACGGATAGCACACTCCCAGCGGTAGATCGTATAGGAGATCATTTCGCCGCTGGCGGCCGGTAGCAGTCCATATGCGAATGCCTGAAGTCGCGAGCTGCCACCCAAGAGCAATGCTCGCGTCGCGTCAGCAGGTACGGATTCGAAAATCTCGGCGTACACCTTACCCAGCATGCCACCATACGTGATGGCAATGGCCAGGACGCCCGCGGTTGGACCCAGGCCTACCGCTCGTACAAATAACAAGGCCCAGACAATTTCGGGAATGCTGCGCAGAATTACAAGAACGATACGTACCGTATTGCGAATCGTCTGACCCAGCCACGAAGGGCGTCCTTGCCGATGAAGCGCGGAGATGGAAAGCGAGCGTGTTGCCAGCAGGGCTGCTGGAAAGGCGATCACCCAGGCGAGTGTCATGCCGGCCGTGGCAATGGCTAGGGTTTCCAGCGTGGCTTTGCCAACTATCGAGAGAAACTCCGAATCGTAGGCTAGCGGCCAGAATCCTGCCAGAAAGCTACCCATGATTCTGGCGTTCTCACCGGTGAGCAAACCAGGAATATCCAGCTCAGACAGGTGAAGCCCAGGCCAGAGCAGTATGATTGCCAGCAGGCTGATGCCTAGACGAGGCAGGGTGGCAGGATCATGCGAGGGGGCAGTCAGCATCGCGGTGGTGTGGCAGGCATGAAATAAACACTGGATGAGTTCTCTGGTGCCAATTGCTCATTGGCATACAACTGCTCCAGATCATCGGAGGTAACGGCTTGCGTTGCTTTGTCGAATACAATAACGCCTTGGCGTAGTCCAATGATTCGCGGAAAGTGTTTGAGCGCCAGCTCTACGCTGTGCAGGCTGGCGATCAGCGTTGCGCTTCGTGTTTCGGCCTCACGAGCGAGAATGGTTAGTGTATGGCTGGCAAGTACCGGATCCATGGCGGAGACAGGCTCATCCGCCAGTATCAGCTCAGGCGCCTGGTATAACACGCGGGCAATGCCGACGCGCTGGAGTTGGCCCCCCGAGAGCTGATCGCAACGCTGATACAGCTTTTCTGACAGGTCCAGCTTTGCCAGAGCCTGTTGGGCGCCCGGACGATCCAGTGGATAGACAAGGCTGACCAGGCTCTTCCATAAAGGCCATTGGCCCAGGCGCCCAGCCAGTACCGCCGTTACGACGCGTTGCCGCGCCGGGAGGGGAGGTGCCTGGTGAATCAGACCGATATGTGCACGAAGCGACTTCAATCGGGACACGCTCAATGACCACGGATCGGTCTGCAATACGGTGAGTTGTCCTGCCGTTGGCTTGTGGCTTGTCGCCATCAGGCGGAGCAAGCTGGTCTTGCCTGCTCCAGAAGGGCCAATCAGTGCGACGCGTTCACCTTTGGTGATCTTCAGGTCAAGCTTTGAAAGCGCGCGATGCCCATTGGCGTGAAGAAGCTCCACGCCAGCTAACTGGACGCTCACTTCAACAGACCGGCCGCACGTGCAGAGCCTTCGATGCCCTTATAGTTTTCAGGAGAAGTTTCTACAAAACGACTGGCTGCCTGTAGATCCAGAATGGCTTTGTCTTCAGGCTTCGAAGGATCCAGTGCAAGAAAGGCCGCCTTGATTTTGGCCGCTAGTTGCGGATCCAGATTGCCTCTGACGGTCCAGTTGTAATCGTAATAGGGCGGAGTGGTCGCGAAGACCTTGACCTTGCTTGTGTCTACTTTCTTGGCATCAACCAGCTTCTGCCAGACCGAAGCGTTCAAAACGCCTCCATCCACTTTTCCAGCCTGTACCCAGGCGGCAGTTGCATCATGGGCTCCAGAATAGGCTACACGTGAGAAAAACTGCTCCGGTACTACCCCTTCCTGCTGCATGAAGTAACGGGGCATCAGGCTGCCGGAGGTCGAAGAGATCGAACCAAAGGCGAACGTTTTGCCTTTCAGGTCTTGAACCGATTTGACGTTTGGATCAGCTGTAATGAATTTGCTGGTGAACTTCTGATCTTCTTCCCGTTGTACCAGCGGATTCATGGGCGCTTTGAGTTGGGCCTGGACAAAGGTAAAGCCACCCAACCATGCCATGTCCAGTCTGTCAGAGGCCAGCGCTTCGACCACGCCTGCATAATCGGAGACCGGCACGAAGGTAACAGGCATGCCAATCTGCTTTTCCAGGTACTCTCCCAGCGGTTTGAACTTGCGAAGCAATTCGGTGGGTGCTTCATCCGGGATAGCCGAGACGCGTAGTGCATCTGCTGCCTGGGTAAGAAGGGAAGTGGCGCACAGGGTAAGACCGGCCACGAGGGCCAGGGAACGCTTCAACATGAGTTTCTCCGGTTCAATAGCGGAAAAAATAGAGCCGCGAAGTATACGGAGATTGACGAAATTTCACAGCCGCTTAGTGGCACCCTGGCGTGGCGACGTGTAACGAGGCAGGAGCTGCAAAGCTATTGCAGCTCCTGCTCAAGCCATCAAGTTTCGTCAAAGAAGCGTTCGTGCCACTCTACCAGTGGCTGAGGCGTATTGAGTTTTTGGCCGTAGATGACAGCATACGCCAGCACGTTTTGGACATATTGACGGGTTTCGTCAAACGGAATGGTTTCTACCCAGACATCGAACGCCAAGTGCCGGGCGTCCTTCAGCCATCTTTTTACACGTCCGGGACCGGCGTTATAAGCCGCTGAGGCTAGAACACGGTTACCGTTGAATTGCGCATGAACCATGCTCAGGTAAGCGGTGCCCAGCTGGATGTTCGTGTCCGGTTGCAGGGCTGATTGAGGGCTCGCCAATGGAATGGAAAACTTGCTGGCTGTATGTTTTGCCGTCGCAGGCATCAACTGCATCAAGCCCATGGCTCCCACGCCTGAACGGGCATCGGACATGAAGCCGCTCTCTTGCCGGGTAATAGCGAAGACCCAGCTGCTATGCAAGCCTCGCTGGCGCGCTTCACGAACGAAACTGTCGCGGTAGGCGATAGGGAAGCGGATGTCCAGATCGTCCCAGTACTTGGCTTGGCTAATTGAGCGAATAGCCGGGAAATACCATTGCATGTCGTAGGCCATGCGGGCCTGGGCAACCAATTCGTCCCGGTTGAAGCTGCGGCTGACATGAAACCACTCGCGCCGCGCATTTACAAATTCACCACGTGCATAGAACTCGAGCGCGCGCTGAATACCAGGCGTGGTGCGCACGCGGTTGCGAAGGCTATTGCTCAGTACGAGCGGACGATTGTTCAGCTGATAAGGTGCCTTGATGCGGTCGGCTGCTAGAAAGCCGTAGAAATCGCGCTCACGCGAAACTGGCTGGTAATCGGCCTGTACGCTTGAGCTTTGCGGCTGAGACAGCTCCAGGGTACGGGCGCGCCAGTATTGCCAGCGGTTGGTTTCCAGAAGCGATGGGGGAAACCGCTGGATTAACTGGTAAGCCTCTTTCCAGCGGGCCAGGCGCAGTAGAAGGCGCGCACGCCATTCGCTGACCGTGTCATCACGGAGTTCTGGATCGTAACGCTCCATGAGCGGAAGGGCTCGTGGGTCAAAGTTCTTGGCCAGGGTCAGCCCGATCTCACGCGCAATGGATACTTTTTCGTCGCGCGAAAAGGGTAGGCGCTGACTATAGGTATCGAGTAGGCCCAATGCTTTCTCGGGATCCTGTTTGGCAAGGCGTCGCAAACCCAGACCAACCACATCGGCCATGGGCTCGCTGGCAGGTGTGAAGCGCTGCACATCGGCTAGCTGTTGGGGTTTCTGAGCGATATCGCTCATCAGGTTAGCAAGTGAGCCCAGGGTGGGCATCTGCTTTCCCAAATGGGTGACCAGCCCGTAATTACGCGCTTCGGCCGCCAGCTTGGCACGTTTCCAAACCATGCTTTCAGGCATCTGGCCGCGAGCAGCCCAGGCACTGAAAAGGCCATCACAGGCGGCTGGTTGTGACTTGCCTACCAGCCAGAGCTTTTCCGCTGTTTTGAAGGGTTGTGTTGTCTGACCTTCCTGAATCTGGTGCTGGGCATTCAGGCAATCCAGCTCGGTAAAGTTGAGCTTGGAGTCATAGTAGCGGTCAAAGGTACTCCAATCGCCGCGCTCGGAGAGCCAGCGCAGCCAGCGCAGCTTCATCCAGCTTGCCTGCGGAAGATCGCCATGCTCGGCAAGAAAGGCTTCTATTTCTGTATTGCTGGCGTTCTTGAGGCGTGCGGTCAGCTCGTCATATTGCAGGTAGGGCTCCAGGGGATACCCTTGCAACGCATTGCGTGACTGCAGATAGAGACTGGCATCTCCCTTGGCCAGCGCTGCCTTGGCTTGGTCATATAGGAGACGTTGTTGCTCAATGGGGGCCGCGTGAGCGGTTTCCAATCCAATGAGAGAAGCAAAGACACTGGTCAACAGCTTGAACAGACGGCCGCGCATGAGATTCCCGGAGAAGACTGCTGGTACATGCGGCTCGGCCGCACAAAGGCGATTACTTTAGCTTGTCGGCCATTACGACGAAAGCGTATGAGCTACCAACGGTCAGGCTAATAATCTTGTCGTCATATGTACGAAAACATTGAGTGCCGTCGGTAGGAAAACATGCAGTTCGTGCGGATGGGCACTAGAATGCACGTCCTTTTTCTTGGAGATGCCTATGACCTTGCTCAAATTCACCGGCGTATCCCTGGCTTTCGGTGCCATGCCATTGCTGGACGGAGTGTCCTGGCAGATTGCTCGGGGTGAGAGAGTCTGCGTGATCGGGCGCAACGGTACTGGCAAGTCCAGCATGCTGCGCCTGGTCAAGGGCGAGCAGATGCCAGACGATGGCGAGATCTGGCGTGCTCCGGCGCTGAAGATCGGAGAGTTGCCCCAGGAGCTGCCTCGGGCAGATGATCGTACCGTATTCGATGTTGTGGCCGAGGGATTGACTGGCGTAGGGGAGTTGCTGGCGGAGTATCATCGACTGTCCCAGAACATTCACACTGACGAAGACCTGACGCGTCTGATGCGCGTTCAGCAGGATTTGGAAGCCAAGGATGGCTGGCGACTGCAGCAGCTGGTCGAGAGCACGCTGAGCCGCCTTCAGTTGCCTGCAGAAAAGACCCTTGCAGAGCTTTCCGGTGGCTGGCGTCGACGTGTGCTATTGGCGCAGGCCCTGGTGGCCGAACCTGACTTGCTGTTGCTCGATGAGCCAACCAACCATCTGGATATCGGGGCTATTGCCTGGTTGGAAGAGGCCTTGAGTCAATATCCGGGTGCGATTCTGTTTATCACCCACGACCGAGCCTTCCTGCAAGCCCTGGCGACACGTATTCTTGAGTTGGATCGGGGCCATCTCATCGACTGGCAGGGCGATTACGCCAGTTTTCTGGTGCATAAAGAGCAGCAGCTTGCAGCGGAAGAGACCGCCAACGCACTGTTCGATAAGCGTCTGGCTCAGGAAGAGGTCTGGATTCGTCAAGGCATCAAGGCTCGACGTACCCGCAACGAAGGGCGAGTGCGTGCATTGAAGGCCATGCGCTTTGAACGCAGCGAACGACGCGAACGCCAGGGTAAGGCAAATCTGCAGCTGGAAACCGCCGACAAGTCTGGAAAACAGGTCATTGTTGTCGAGCACGTGGATTACGCCCATCCAGGCAGCGAACCCATTATCCGTGATTTTTCCCTGGTGGTGCAGCGAGGCGACCGGATGGGCTTGTTAGGCCCCAACGGCTCTGGAAAGACAACGCTGCTCAAACTGCTGCTGGGTGACCTTGAGCCGACAGCAGGAAAAATCGTGCATGGTACCAAGCTTGAAGTGGCCTATTTCGATCAGTTGCGACATGCGCTTGAGCCTGAAAAAACCGTCATCGACAATATGGCTGAAGGACGTGAAATCATCACGATCAACGGTCAGGATCGTCATGTCCTCAGTTATCTGGGGGACTTCCTGTTTAGCCCACAGCGTGCCCGGACGCCCGTGAAAGCGCTTTCAGGTGGCGAACGTGCCCGACTGCTGCTAGCGAAGCTGTTCAGCAAGCCGGCCAATCTGCTGGTGCTCGACGAACCTACCAACGATCTGGATGTGGAGACGCTGGAACTGTTGGAGGAAGTGCTTCTGAGCTTTGAGGGCACCGTGCTGATGGTCAGTCACGATCGGGCGTTTCTCGATAACGTCGTGACCAGCACCCTGGTATTTGAAGGCGAGGGCCTCGTGCGCGAGTACGTCGGAGGCTATCAGGATTGGCTACGTCAAGGTGGATCGCCTCGCTTGTTAGGTGCGACAGGGTCGAAAATGGAGGCCAAGTCGGATGCGGCGGCCACTCAAGCGACACCCGTAGAAGCATCCAAGGCAGCAGCGCAGCAGGCGCCGGCCCGTAAAAAGCTCAGTTATAAGGATCAACGCGAGCTGGATGCCTTGCCGACACAGATCGAGGCGACGGAAAACGAGCTGGCGAGACTGCAAAGCCAGATTTCCGATCCGGCGTTCTACCAGCAGCCGCTTGAAACGACGCGTGTCGTTGTTGAGCGCTTCGAGGCTTTACAGCGTGAGCTCGATCAGCTGCTGGAGCGATGGGCTGAACTAGAAGAATGAAAAAAGGGCTCCTGAGGGAGCCCTTTTTAGTATTACTTCCGGGTCAGGGAGACCGCTAAGGTGTCACACGGGGCACCATGTAACAGGTCATTGGCGGTCGAGCCCAGAAGAAGGGCAAGGCCATGGCGGCCGTGGCTGCCTACAACGATCAGATCACAGGCATTTTCGCGAGCAAAGCGGTGGATTTCCTGGCGAGGCTGCCCATAGGCCAACTGGCACTGGCCCTCCAGAAGGCTGTATTGCGCAACAAAGCTGTCCAGGCGTTCACGGGACTGTTCGATCTGCTGTTGTTGAAGGGAGGAAAGGTCCATGGGCACGTCACCGCCGAACGCCATAGCCATTGGTTCGACCACGTGGACCAGGGAAACCTTGCTTTGGAGGCCGGTAGCCAGATCGACAGCACGACGGATTACGGCATGGCATTCATCAGTCAGGTCGATGGCTACCAGAATGTGTTTATAAGACATTTTATTTCTCCTCCTTAAGGATGGCGAACATTTCAAGTATGGCCTGTCTGGTGCGGCTCGCACCTGCTATCCAGATACCGTTTGGACCGCATTTCGCGGTACTTGCTCCTTGCTGCGGGTGTTGCGCCTCGCTGTTGTTAACAGATCGCTGCGCCAATTGCACCTATCCTTTGTAGAGATTGACGATTTTTCAGTCCCATGCCGTCCGGGCTCAATGGGTTGTTATGCCACGTTAACGCATGGGTCGAATTGACATAACGCAGGTTTTGAATGATCGTGTAGGGGCTGTCAAACACTTGTATGAATCAGATGTTTGTCTTGCGGGCCCTGTAGTGCTCGGGCAGAGAAGAGAAGGTTGCCGCAAGGTATAGCTTTCGCGTTCCGCCCGGGCTTGACGAATCCTAGTATCACGCCATGCAGTTGGCTGCCTGCCTGAATGGGCAACAAGGCTTGGATGTGAGTGTTCCGCTTCCACGTATGGAGATCAGTTGATGATTTACGAAGGTAAAGCCATCACGGTTAAGGCTCTAGAAAACGGTATCGCCGAGTTAAAGCTTGATCTTACTGGCGAGTCGGTCAATAAATTTAATCGCCTGACCTTGAACGAGCTGCGCCAGGCTGTCGATGCCCTCAAGGCCGACGCTTCGGTCAAGGCCGTCATTCTCAGTAGCGGAAAGGATGTTTTCCTCGTAGGGGCAGACATCACCGAGTTTGTCGAAAGTTTCCGTATGCCAGACGAGGATCTGCTGGCAGGAAACCTCGAGATCAATCAGATCTTCAATGACTTTGAAGACCTCAACGTCCCTACTGTAGCGGCAATTAACGGCATCGCGCTTGGTGGTGGCCTTGAAATCGCCATGGCCGCCGACTTCCGGGTCATGAGCGAGACCGCAAAGGTTGGTCTGCCAGAAGTAAAACTGGGCATTTATCCCGGTTTTGGCGGGACTGTTCGGTTGCCTCGCCTGATCGGTAGCGACAATGCCATCGAGTGGATTGCTTCGGGCAAGGAGAACTCTGCTGCCGAGGCGCTCAAGGTCGGTGTCGTGGATGCAGTTGTTGCACCCGACAAGTTGCAGGCCGCGGCGTTGGATCTGGCACGTCGAGCTATTTCTGGCGAGCTTGACCACAAGGCCCGTCGTCAGCCCAAGCTTGAAAAGCTCAAGCTAAACCCCATTGAAGCCATGATGGCATTCGAGTCGGCCAAAGGCTACGTTGCAGGTCAGGCGGGTCCGAATTATCCCGCGCCAGTAGAAGCGATCAAGACCATCCAGAAGGCCGCTAATTTCGGACGAGAGAAGGCGCTTGAAGTCGAAGCCAAAGGCTTCGTGAAGCTCGCCAAGACAACTGTTTCGCAAAGCCTGATCGGTCTGTTCCTGAATGATCAGCTGCTCAAGAAAAAGGCTAAGGTTTACGATCAGCAGGCGGGTGAGATCAAACAGGCCAGCGTCTTGGGGGCAGGTATCATGGGCGGTGGTATCGCCTATCAGTCTGCGCTCAAAGGCACGCCGATTCTCATGAAGGATATCCGTGAGGAAGCCATTCAGCTCGGTCTTGATGAAGCGAGCAAGCTTCTCAACAAGCGCGTCGAGAAGGGCCGTCTCGAGCCGGTGAAAATGGCTGAAGCGCTCAATCGTATTCGCCCCACTTTGTCCTATGGCGACTTCAAGTCGGTGGATATCGTGGTTGAGGCTGTTGTTGAGAATCCCAAGATCAAGCAGGCTGTGCTGGCAGAGGTCGAAGATCAGGTTGGTGAAGAAGCCATTCTGGCGTCCAATACCTCGACCATCTCGATCAGCTTGCTTGCACAAGCCCTGAAGCGTCCTGAAAATTTCTGCGGTATGCACTTCTTCAATCCGGTGCACATGATGCCTCTGGTTGAGGTAATCCGCGGCGAAAAGACCAGCGAAAAAACGATTGCGACCACTGTGGCCTATGCCAAAAAAATGGGTAAGAACCCTATCGTGGTCAATGATTGTCCGGGCTTTCTGGTCAATCGGGTGCTGTTCCCTTATTTCGGTGGTTTTGCTGGCCTGATCGGGCAGGGCGCTGATTTCCAGCGTATCGACAAGCTCATGGAAAAGTTTGGCTGGCCTATGGGGCCGGCTTACTTGATGGATGTTGTAGGGATGGATACGGCGCATCATGCCCGTGATGTGATGGCGGAAGGCTTCCCTGACCGGATGAAAGAGTCCCGCAAGACCGCTGTTGATGCGCTGTACGAGGCTAAACGTCTTGGACAGAAGAACGGCAAAGGGTTCTATGTGTACGAGACCGATAAAAAGGGCAAGCCAAAGAAAGTCGCTGATGCAGAAACCTACGCCTTGCTCAAGCCTGTCGTGTATGAGCAGCGCGATTTCACGGATGATGAAATCGTTCAGCGCATGATGATTCCGCTGTGCCTGGAAACGGTTCGTTGCCTGGAAGATGGCATTGTCGAGTCGGCTGCAGAGGCGGACATGGGATTGATCTATGGCATTGGCTTCCCTCCCTTCCGAGGCGGTGCGCTGCGTTATATCGATTCCCTGGGCGTTGCCGAGTTCGTGGCACTGGCCGACCAGTATGCAGACCTGGGGCCGCTGTATCACCCGACTGAAAAGCTGCGCGAAATGGCCCGTAACGGCCAGTCCTTCTTTGGTTAACGCAGACAGTACAGAGCGAGAATTCTTATGAGCCTGAATCCAAGAGACGTTGTTATCGTCGACTTTGGCCGCACACCGATGGGTCGCTCCAAGGGTGGCATGCACCGTAATACCCGGGCAGAAAACATGTCTGCCCATCTGATTACCCAGCTTCTGGCACGCAATCCGCAAATCAACCCGGCAGAAGTGGAAGATGTGATCTGGGGGTGCGTAAACCAGACGCTCGAGCAAGGCTGGAACATTGCGCGAATGGCGTCCTTGATGACGCCCATCCCTCATACTAGCGCAGGGCAGACCGTAAGCCGGCTCTGCGGGTCTTCGATGAGCGCACTGCATACAGCGGCGCAGGCCATCATGACCGGTAATGGGGATGTGTTCGTGGTAGGTGGCGTCGAGCATATGGGACACGTCAGCATGATGCATGGCGTTGACCCTAACCCGCATCTGTCGCTTTATGCTGCAAAGGCCTCTGGCATGATGGGGCTCACAGCAGAGCTGCTTGGCAAGATGCACGGCATTACCCGGGAAGCACAGGATAAATTCGGCTACCGTTCGCACCAGTTGGCTTGGAAGGCCACTCAGGAGGGTGCGTTCAAGGACGAAATCATCCCCATGGAAGGACATGATGAAAATGGCTTCCTGAAGATGTTTGACTATGACGAGACTATCCGTCCTGATACAACGGTGGAAGGCCTGGCCGAACTCAGACCTGCGTTTAATCCAAAGGATGGTACAGTAACTGCAGGTACGTCATCCCAGATCACCGACGGCGCCTCCTGTATGATTGTGATGTCCGGTCAGCGGGCAATGGACCTTGGCCTGCAGCCACTGGCACGTATTCGGGCCATGGCGGTTGCTGGCGTAGACCCTGCGATCATGGGCTATGGTCCTGTTCCGGCTACCCAGAAGGCCCTCAAGCGTGCAGGGCTGTCGATGGGCGACATTGACTATGTCGAACTCAATGAGGCTTTCGCAGCCCAAGCATTACCGGTGCTGAAAGACCTCAAGCTCCTCGACAAGATGGACGAAAAGGTCAATCTTCATGGTGGGGCCATCGCGTTAGGTCATCCCTTTGGTTGCTCTGGAGCCCGTATTTCCGGCACGCTATTAAATGTCATGAAACAAAAGGGTGGTGCACTGGGCGTAGCAACCATGTGTATCGGCCTGGGTCAAGGCATTACGACGGTGTTCGAACGCGTCTGAGAATGGCGTTTATGCTACCGAAACCGGGGCCTGGCCCCGGTTTTTCTTTCTGGAGGGAACATGTCCTTACAACCTGGGCTCTATCGGCATTACAAGGGGCAGGAGTACCGTGTCCTGGGCGTAGCCAAACATTCTGAAACGGAAGAGGAGCTTGTTTTTTACCAGGCGTTGTATGGTGAATACGGCCTTTGGGCGCGTCCGCTCAGCATGTTTCTGGAAAGCGTCGAGGTGGACAGCGAGCGTGTTCCCCGCTTTGCTTTAGTAAAGGTTGAGGAGAATCCGTTAGGGCTTGCCGATAACGCGCAGCCTTGACCTTGCTCCAACAGCCACTATATATAGCGGGGCCGTACAGCCACGCTGTCATGGTTCGTCAGTCACTGCCTCACTGCCAAATGTCTGTCAGACTGTCTCGCCTTTCTCTTTACATCTTTTAATAACGCAGGAATCAACCGATACATGGGCAAATCGCTGGTCATCGTGGAATCCCCGGCCAAGGCCAAGACCATCAACAAGTATTTGGGCAACCAGTACGTGGTGAAGTCGAGTATCGGCCATATCCGTGACCTGCCTACCAGTGGGTCGGCAGGCGCGTCAAAAGAGTCCGCCACGAAAGGACGCAAGTCTGCTGCCGAAGCTCCAGCCCTTTCTCCAAAGGAAAAGGCCAAGCGCCAGCTTATCGCTCGCATGGGGGTCGACCCTGAGCATGGCTGGAAGGCGCACTACGAGATCCTGCCTGGAAAGGAAAAGGTGATCGAAGAGCTCAAGCGTCTGGCTAAGGAAGCTGACACTGTTTATCTCGCAACCGACTTGGACCGCGAAGGGGAAGCCATTGCCTGGCATCTTCGTGAGGCCATCGGAGGAGACGAAAGCCGATTCAAGCGGGTCGTCTTCAACGAAATCACTAAAAAAGCGATTCAGGATGCGTTCTCCAAGCCGGGCGAGCTGGATATCAATCGAGTCAATGCTCAGCAGGCCAGGCGCTTTCTGGACCGTGTAGTAGGCTACATGGTCTCGCCTCTGCTATGGCAGAAGATCGCCCGAGGGCTTTCGGCTGGACGTGTTCAGTCCGTTGCGGTCAAGCTGCTTGTGGAGCGTGAGCGGGAAATTCGTGCCTTCGTCCCTGAAGAGTACTGGGAAGTTCACGCCGATTTGGCGAACCCCAAGAATGCCAAGGCGCGTTTTGAGGTCGTCCGGCAAAACGGCGAAGCATTCAAGCCGTTGAACGAGGCGCAGGCAAGTGCTGCCGTCGAGAAGTTAAAGGCTTCCAGCTACAGCATTAGCAAGCGTGAAGACAAGCCTACCAGCAGCCGACCTTCCGCTCCGTTCATTACATCGACTTTACAACAGGCTGCCAGCAATCGGCTGGGCTTTGGTGTAAAGAAAACCATGATGATGGCCCAGCGTCTTTACGAGGCGGGTTATATCACTTACATGCGTACCGATTCGACGAACCTGTCCAGCGATGCCATTACCATGGCTCGGGCGTTTATCGAAAATGAATTTGGCGACAAATACTTGCCGGCCAAGCCTAATTTCTACAGCAGCAAGGAAGGTGCGCAGGAGGCTCACGAAGCAATTCGTCCGTCTGACGTAAACACGCGTCCTGACCAGCTGTCTGGCATGGAGCGAGACGCCGAACGCTTGTACGATTTGATCTGGCGTCAGTTCATTGCCTGTCAGATGCCTCCTGCGGAATATCTTTCTACGACCGTTACGGCAAAGGCCGGTGAGTTTGAGTTGCGCGCCAAAGGGCGAATCCTCAAGTTCGATGGCTTTACCCGAGTTCTGTCGCAACAGAGCAAGCCTGGCGAAGGCGACGTACTGCCCGAAATGAACCAGGGCGATGCCATGAAGCTGCTGAAGCTGGATCCCACTCAGCACTTCACCAAGCCGCCGGCACGTTTCTCTGAGGCCAGTTTGGTCAAGGAGCTGGAAAAGCGCGGTATTGGTCGTCCGTCTACCTATGCAGCCATTATTTCCACGATTCAGGATCGCGGCTATGCCACTGTGCATAATCGCCGTTTCTACGCAGAAAAGATGGGTGACATTGTTACTGACCGGCTGGGCGAGAGCTTCTCTGACCTCATGGATTATGGTTTTACCGCCAGCATGGAAGGTGATCTTGATACCGTAGCGCAGGGCGAGCTTGACTGGAAAAACCTGCTGGATGAGTTCTATAGCGATTTCAAGAAAAAGCTAGAAGCCGCTGAGAGCGCTGAAGGAGGAATGCGTGCGAATGTGCCGACTCTCACGGACATCCCTTGTCCGACATGTAGCCGGCCGATGATGATCCGTACCGCTTCAACGGGTGTATTCCTTGGATGCTCGGGTTATAGCCTGCCGCCCAAAGAGCGTTGCAAAGGAACGATCAACCTTGTTCCGGGTGATGAAATTGCTGAGGACGACGAAGGCGAGTCGGAATCGCGTGTGCTGCGTGGCAAGCACCGCTGCGATATTTGCGGAACTGCGATGGATGCTTACCTGATTGACGAGCATCGCAAGCTCCACATCTGTGGCAATAACCCCGATTGCTCGGGTTATGAAGTTGAAACCGGTAACTATCGCATCAAGGGCTATGAAGGGCCTTCACTGGAGTGTGACAAGTGCGGCAGTGAAATGCAGCTCAAGACGGGTCGTTTCGGCAAATTCTTTGGATGTACCAATCCTGAGTGCAAGAATACGCGCAAGCTGCTGAAGAACGGCGAGCCGGCTCCGCCCAAGATGGATGCCATTGCAATGCCTGAGCTCAAGTGCGAGAAAGTCAACGATACGTATGTATTGCGAGATGGAGCTTCAGGTTTATTCCTGGCGGCCAGCCAGTTTCCAAAGAATCGCGAAACTCGCGCACCGTTGGTCAGCGAGCTGTTGCCGCACAAGGATGAAATCGATCCGAAATACCATTATCTATTAAGTGCACCGGCCAAAGACCCGGACGGCCGTTCTGCTGTTATTCGCTTCAGTCGCAAGACGAAGGAGCAATATGTACAGACAGAAGAGAATGGTAAGCCGACCGGTTGGAAAGCCTATTTCGATAATGGGAAGTGGAAGGTAGAAGACAAGCGTAGTTGATGCGCTGTATCTGGTTGCCAGGTCTGCAAGCCTGGCAATTGGTGTCTGTGTAGCGGGGCAGTTGGCACCGCTTTGCCTTGGGAGGATTCAGGCATGTCTCATGAGATCTATACTCGTACCAACCAGAAGTTGTACTTCGCCGGTTTAAGCCTTGAATCGTGGCGCAGGGCGGAGCACGAGCAGAGCATGAATGCCCAGGGGCAGATTCAGGCCGAGCGAGAGGCGACGTTGTTTCATTTGTATGGTGCTGTTTTGGGGTTGTGTCATGAAGTGGCAGGTTATTACCGCCTGCCTAACGCCCAGGCTGCCTCAATCGATCAGTTTTTAAATCCACAAGCTTTGAAAGATTCGCCAAGTCCTGAGTTGGCTGAATTGTTTGAGTTGGCAAGTCATCAGCAAACATGGCTGGCTCAATTGCTGGATGGGTTCTCCGCATTGCAAAAACCACCGCAGCCTATCAAGCAAGCTAAGGTTGATCCTGGTCTGCCGCTGATTGAGTCGGTTACGCTTGATGAAGAGAAGAGGCTGCTGAGCCATACTGAGCTCGAGGCCTGGAGAAAAAATATCAAGGAGTTGGCGCTGCGCTTTCGTGGTTCATTGACCGAATGGTGAGGCACAGACGCCAAAAATGTGTAGATCTTCTTGATTGAAGAGCTGTCTTGCAACATTTTAGTCTTTATTGCATTACGTTAATCGATAGAGCCTAGGGAAGGGCAGGTGCGACTGCTACAATGCCAGCGCCTGCTGGAGATGCACATATGTCTACGTCTTATCTTGAAATTGTCGAACTGGCTGATGGCCGTATCGTTCTTCGCCGTGCCGATGGTGAAGAGGCACTGGTGACATTGGAGTTTTCTTCCGATGCAAAGGATTTTCTGCATGGCCAGCAAGTTGAAGTGGCTAAAGCCATGTTCAATTTGGGTGTGCAGATGGCGGGGCGTCTAGCCGAAGGGGATATGATAGAACGCGAAGATACTCCCCGCGTTCTTCATTGATCAGCCCAAGCGAATGTTAAGGCTTTGGGCGTTGCCTGTCTGAGCGGCCAAAGCCAGCTTTTTCTTCTCGGAAGTCTTCATGCCGTGGAGCCAGCTCACCACGGTATGGCTTCTTCCTGAACGTAAGGCTTCACAAGCAAGCTCTAGTGTCTGCATGCTCTGACGTGGTTGCAGCAGCAGGATTCTATTTAGATTCAAATCCCTTGAGCGCAGCCACTTTGTCGTTAGCAGCGTCGGAGGTGCTATCAGTGTCAGCCACCGGGGATCCTGTTCGTCACTCAACTCCCGCAGCATGGGTGCTAGCAAATGCAGGCAATGGTCTTGAGCGCCGTTTAGAGTCACTTCACTAAAGCAATCAGGCAAAGTCGCCGCCTGAATAGGTCCAGCCAAAAAAGGATTGAGCGACGGTTGAACCAGTGCGTCGTGAAACAACGGCAACTGTCCATGATCCGGCGGCAATAAAGATTGCACTGAACACCTCCTTATAGATACGTTGACTCGTTAACGCCTGATGACACCTACGCTCAGGCCTTCGATTACTAGATCCTGCTTATTGAGGTCCACCTCAATAGGCTGGAAATCAGGGTTTTCAGCAATCAGCCAAACCTTGTTGCCCTCACGTTTGAACCGCTTGACCGTAACTTCTTCTCCGACACGAGCAACCACGACTTGCCCGTTGCGTGCCTCACGAGTGACGTGAACCGCCAGAAGGTCACCATCAAGAATACCAATGTTCTTCATGCTCATGCCTTCTACCTTGAGAAGGTAATCCGCACGTGGTTGGAAGAAGTCAGGGTTAATATTGCAATTTTCTTCCACGTGCTGCTGGGCCAGGATTGGCGCGCCTGCAGCGACACGACCGATGACAGGGAGTTCACTGTCAGAAGGTTTCTGTGTTTCCAGTCCAGGAATGCGGATTCCGCGAGAGGCACCAGGCGTCATTTCAATAGCGCCTTTACGTGCAAGCGCCTTGAGGTGCTCCTCTGCCGCATTCGGGGATTTGAAGCCAAGCTCCTGAGCGATTTCCGCACGGGTGGGCGGGAATCCGTTTTCTTCAAGGCAGCGCTTGATGAAGCTCAGGATTTCAGACTGTCTCGGAGTTAGTTTTAGCATGATAGGTGTCTGGCTTTATATACAGTTCCTGGGATTATATACAGTATTGGTTTGAGGGCAACCGACTTTTTATCAGCCAAATGCCATTACGGCACTTAGCTATCCCAGGCATTGACTCAGGAATGTTTTAAACATATGTTTAAAACATTTTATGATCAGGTAGTTAAGCGATGGCTCAATCTGAAACGGTCGAGCGGATATTGGATGCCGCTGAACAACTTTTTGCTGAGCGTGGCTTTGCTGAAACATCGCTCCGCCTGATAACCAGCAAGGCGAATGTAAACCTTGCAGCAGTGAATTATCACTTCGGCTCGAAGAAATCCCTTATCCAGGCGGTATTCTCTCGTTTTCTGGACCCTTATTGCGCGTGTTTGGAAAATGAGCTGGACCGACGGTACGGCAAGTCTGGGGCCAAGGCAGACCTTGAGGAGCTTCTTTATCTGCTGGTAGATCAGGCGTTAGCCATCAAACCGCGTCACGGTAATGATCTTTCCATTTTCATGCGGCTTTTAGGGCTGGCATTCAGTGAGAGCCAGGGGCATCTGAAGAAATACCTCGAAGAGGCATACGGACGCGTTTTTCGTCGCTACATGGAGTTGGTTGCCGTGGCCGCGCCTGACATTCCTCCGCTGGAGCTGTTCTGGCGCGCCCACTTCATGATAGGGGTGGCTGCATTCAGCATGTCAGGTATCAAGGCTTTGAAGGCCATGGCTGATAATGATTTTGGTGTACATACGTCAACGGAGCAGGTATTGCGTTTGATGGTGCCTTTCATGGCCAGTGGCATGCTGGCGGAGAGTGCAATGACGGATCAGGCTCTGGCATCTGCGCAATTCAAGCCCCGCAAGCCTGTCAGTCAGGATGCTCAGCGCTTCTGAGTGAGGATATGCCAGCGCTTTCAGCAAAGGCATTACTGACACATTGATTGAAACGAGTTGAAAGGGCACCATGCCTCACTTGTTTTCTGTGCCTCAGGAATGCCTATGCAAGGCTCATTAATGGTGGACATTGGCGGCACATGGCTGACCGCTGAAGACCGACATCTCCTGCGCCAGCCCGAAGTGGGTGGGCTCATTCTTTTTGCTCGCAATATCGAGCATCCTCGCCAGGTGCGTGAGCTATGTGAAGCCATACGCGCCGAGCGGCCGGAGTTGCTATTGGCTGTCGACCAAGAGGGCGGCCGCGTCCAGCGACTTCGACAGGGCTTTGTACGTCTGCCTGCCATGCGGCGATTTGCCAATCATCCAGAGGCCGACCGCCTTGCCGAGGCATGCGGGTGGATAATGGCAACCGAAGTGCTGGCCGTCGGGCTCGACTTCAGCTTTGCTCCGGTTCTGGATCTTGATCATGGCCGTAGCGCAGTAATCGGTCAGCGAGCCTTTGAAGGAGCGCCGGGCAGGGCAACCGATCTGGCGGGTGCTTTCATTCGCGGCATGCATGCTGCCGGCATGGCTGCAACTGGCAAGCATTTCCCGGGACATGGGTGGGCAGAAGCCGACTCGCATGTGGCCATTCCCCGTGATGAGCGCAGCCTGGAAGACATCAAGGCCGTCGACCTTGTACCTTTCAAGCGCTTGAGTGGGCAGTTGGAGGCGATCATGCCTGCTCATGTGATCTATTCCTGCGTAGATGAGCAGCCAGCCGGGTTTTCGCGGCGGTGGCTGCAGGACGTGCTTCGCGGCGAGTTGGGTTTCAAGGGTGTTATTTTTAGCGACGATCTATCCATGGCCGGTGCGCATGTTGCTGGTGACGCGGCAGGACGCATAGAGGCTGCCTTGAGTGCTGGCTGTGACATGGGGCTCGTTTGTAATGACCGTGCCGCGGCTGAGCTGGCGCTAACCGCGCTGCAGCGCTTGAAAGCCAAGCCTTCGCAGCGGTTGAAACGCATGAGTGCAAAAGCATTTCCGTCCATTGAATATCGTCAGCATCCTCGCTGGCTTGCGGCTTTATCTACTCTGCGCCAAGCAGGTTTGATTGATTAAGGAGTTTATATGACCGTTTACGCCATTATCGGCGGGACTGGCCTGACGCAGCTGGAAGGTCTGACGCTGGATGAGTCCCTCAGAATAAACACGCCCTATGGCGCGCCTTCGGCGGACATTCTCAAAGGCCATTATGCAGGGCGTGAAGTATTGTTCCTGGCGCGCCATGGTCATCCGCATCGCATCCCGCCTCATCAGGTCAATTATCGCGCCAATATATGGGCGCTCAAGCATGCCGGTGCAGAAGCAATCCTGGCCGTTAATGCGGTAGGCGGTATCCATTCAGCAATGGGTAGCGGGCATCTATGTGTGCCTCACCAGATCGTCGACTATACATGGGGTCGTGAACACACCTTTTTTGAAGGGTCTCTGGAAGCGGTAACCCATATCGATTTCAGCTACCCCTATGATGAGGCGCTTCGCCAGCAATTGATCAGTGCGCTGCGTCAACACGGCTATGCCCACAGTGATCAGGGCGTCTATGCCTGTACACAAGGGCCGCGCCTGGAAACGGCAGGAGAGATCGTTCGCCTGGAGCGTGATGGCTGTGACATCGTGGGGATGACAGCCATGCCAGAAGCCGCACTGGCTCGGGAGCAGGATTTGGCTTATGCCTGTCTTGCGTTGGTCGTTAATCCAGCTGCAGGTAAGGTAACTGGCGTTATCACCATGGCTGAAATAGAGCAGGCGCTGCGTGAGGGTATAGGCAGGGTTAAAGCTGTACTGGCAACAGTACTGGCAGGTTAAGCCCGACTGGCCGGGCACCTCCTGAGTGCCCGGCCGGTTACCTGGACTAGACGTTTTCCGGGGTCAAGCGCTCGAAAAGTGCCTCAATGATATTGAAACGCTCTTCAGGACGCTCCATCGGTACCTGGAATTTAAAGATGGTTGCACCCTCAAGGCGATACTTGTTGGGCTGGCTTTGTATCATTTTGACCAGTACCAACGGATCAACCTTCGTATCATGAGTGAACTCGATACGACCGCCTTGCGGGCCGGCATCAACCTTCACAACACCTAGGGCTTCTGCCTTGATCTTCATAAGTGTCAGGCGGACCAGGTTTTTGACGGCATTGGGCAAAAGGCCAAAGCGGTCAATCATCTCGACCTGTAGCTCCTTGAGTGCATCTTCATCGGCTGCAGAAGCAATACGCTTGTACAGAATCAGGCGAGTATGGACGTCTGGTAGATAGTCCTCTGGAATGAGCGCAGGTACCCGCAGATTGATGTCCGGACCACCGCCAAGGGGCTGTTCCAGGTTCGGTTGTTCACCTTTGCGAATAGCCTTGACCGCCCGTTCCAGCATTTCCATGTACAGCGTAAAGCCTACAGCCTGGATCTGGCCGCTTTGACCTTCGCCCAGGAGTTCGCCGGCGCCCCGTATTTCAAGGTCATGGGTGGCCAGAATGAAGCCTGCGCCCAGGTCCTGCGCACCAGCAATCGCCTCAAGACGTTTTTCAGCATCAGGCGTCATGCTTTTTCGTGGCGGTGTTAGCAGGTAGGCATACGCCTGGTGGTGACTTCGTCCCACGCGTCCACGCAACTGATGCAGTTGCGCCAGGCCAAACTTGTCTGCACGCTCGATAATGATGGTATTGGCGCTGGGCACGTCGATACCGGTCTCGATAATAGTTGACGCTACCAGCACGTTGAAGCGCTTGTGGTAGAAGTCGCTCATGACCTGTTCCAGTTCCCGTTCGCGCATCTGTCCATGACCAATGCCAATACGGGCCTCCGGCACCAGCTCCGCAAGGTCCCGGGCGCACTTTTCAATGGTCTTTACTTCGTTGTGAAGGTAGTAGACCTGTCCGCCGCGTAGCAGCTCGCGAAGAAGGGCTTCCTTGATAACCGCGTTCTGCTGCTCCATGACGAACGTCCGGACCGACAAACGTCGAGCCGGCGGAGTGGCGATGATGGACAGATCGCGCATACCTGCAACAGCCATGTTGAGCGTGCGCGGAATCGGTGTGGCCGTAAGGGTCAGAATATCGACTTCGCTACGTAGCGCTTTGAATTGCTCCTTCTGACGCACGCCGAATCGGTGCTCCTCATCAATGATGACGAGTCCCAGATTCTTGAGCTTCACGTCGTCCTGCAGCAGTTTGTGTGTGCCGATAATAATGTCGATATTACCGTCAGCCAGTTCCTGTACGGCCTTTTCAACATCCTTGGCAGACTTGAAGCGAGACATCACCTCGACACGCACAGGCCAGTCGGCAAAGCGGTCGCGAAAGCTGTTGTAATGCTGCTGCGCCAACAGTGTTGTAGGAACCAGGACGGCCACCTGCTTGCCGCTGTGTACCGCTACAAACGCCGCCCGCATGGCGACTTCGGTCTTGCCAAAGCCTACATCGCCGCAGACCAGACGATCCATGGGCTTGCCTGACAGCATATCCTTGAGTACAGCATCGATAGTAACTTGCTGGTCAGGTGTTTCTTCAAACGGAAAGCCTGCTGCGAAGGTTTCGTAATCCGCCTTGGGATCAGTAAACGCAAATCCTTCCCGAGCGGCTCGACGGGCATATACATCCAGCAGTTCGGCGGCAACATCGCGCACCTGCTCAGCTGCCTTGCGTTTGGCTTTCTGCCAGGTTTCAGAACCTAGTTTGTGTAGTGGAGCAAGCGCGTCGTCAGCGCCTGAATAACGGGCAATCAGGTGCAGGTTGGCAACCGGAACATAGAGCTTCGCTTCGTCTGCATATTCCAATAGTAGAAATTCTTGCGCCTGGCCCTCCAACTCAAGCGTTACCAGACCCATATAACGCCCAACGCCGTGGTCAATATGCACGACCGGCGCGCCCTCGCGTAGCTCGGTCAGGTTCTTGACGACGTTGTCACCATGCTCGTTGCGCTTTTCCCGGCGACGACGCTGCATGATGCGCTGACCAAACAACGGACTTTCGGCAATGAGGGCTACATCGGGTTTTTCGAGTAGCAAGCCTTCGTCGAGCGGCGCGACTGTAATCGACAGGCGCTCGTCAGTTTCCTGAAAATCTTCCCATCCCTCGACCGATGTAGGACGCAGGTTGATACGTGCCAGCAACTCAAGCAGCACCTCCCGACGGCCGGCGGATTCTGCTGTAAACAGGATGCGTCCATCAAACTCAGCCAAGAAATTTTGCAAGGCCGCCAATGGCTGATTAGCCTTGGCCTCAATGGCAAGATTGGGCAGAGGCCGCGCTGAAAAACGCTCACGACCCACACCCGGCTCGATATCATCGCTACTGATAACAATGCGTGGCCATTGCTTGAGACGAGCGAAGCACTCTTCTACCGGGAGGAAAACTTCAGCCGGTGGTAATAGAGGACGCTCCGGGTCAACGCGACGGTCTTCGTAACGGGTCCGTACGTCCGTCCAGAACTGTTCAGATGCCTGCTCGATGCCTGGTAACGAAAAAACCTGTGCGCTCTGGGGCAGGTAATCAAACAGCGTCGACGTCTCATCAAAGAACAGCGGCAAGTAATACTCGATGCCCGCAGGCGTCAAGCCACTCGCCAGATCCTGGTAAAGAGGGCTGCGACGATAATCCACATCAAAACGCTCTCGAAAGCGCGCCCTGAACCCTGTGACGGCTTCTTTATGCAGCGGAAATTCTCGAGCAGGAAGCAGTCGGATCGAATCTACCTTGTCGATTGATCGCTGCGTCTCTGGATCAAATGTGCGTAATGTCTCAATTTCGTCATCGAATAAGTCGATTCGGTACGGGAGACTACTGCCCATCGGGAAGAGATCAATCAGTGCTCCACGGACTGTAAATTCGCCATGCTCGTAGACGGTATCGACATAGCGGTATCCGGCTGCCTCCAGGCGAGCCCGCGTAGCCTCTACATCCAGACGTTGTCCCACATCCAGCACAAGACTGCTGCCTAACAGGAAGCGTGTAGGTGCCATACGATGTAGGGCTGTTGCGATAGGCACTACCAAAATGCCGTGATCAAGCTCTGGTAGACGATAGAGCGCCGCTACACGTTGGGAAATAATGTCTTGATGCGGCGAGAAAATATCGTAAGGCAACGTTTCCCAATCAGGGAAATGCAGTACGGGAAGCCTCGGGGCAAAGAAGCGCAGTTCTTGCTCCAGGCGTTCGGCGCTCTGGCTGTCCGGCGTTAAAAGTAGGGTGAAGCGTTGGCTGGCAGCGCTTGCAGCCTCGGCAATAGCCAGACTTAGCGCGGCTCCGGGGAGATTTCCCCAATGCTGTCGTCCGGCGGTATCAGGAATTGATGGAATGCGCAAAACGGGCACGCTGGTTAGGCTCCGTTGAAAAAAATCTGAGTTGGGATTGTAACGACGGTCTCGTCTCGCTGTCAGTGCATCGACGCGCGAAGATTGCCGGTTCAGGCAGGTGCGGTCATAATGTAGTTCCTTTTGTTAGCCCCTACATATGGAAGGTATCACCGTGAGTCAGAACTCCGACCAGTGTCTTGGTGAATGGATCGATCGTGAGGCGATTGCGGAGGCAATGATTCCGCTGATCGGTCAGCTCTACCGTAATAATAATGTTGTGACCTCTATATATGGGCGTGGTTTGGTTAATCGTTCAGTGATCGCCATTCTCAAGGCGCATCGCTTTGCACGTCAGGTCGATGATGTCGCATTGTCTGTACACGATACCTATCCGCTGCTTAAGGCTATTAGTGAACTTGAGCTAGGTGCCGCTTCCATTGATTTGGCGCGTCTGAGCTTGAAATTCAAGCAGGCGGGGGCAGGGCGTGATCTAAAAGAGTTCCTACGCGAAGAACTGGCTGCCGTTGTAGGTAAGCAGGGCACCGAAAAGCGCCAGGGAACCGATGTGGTTCTGTATGGCTTTGGCCGTATCGGACGTTTGCTTGCACGTATCCTTATCGAGCACTCTGGAAGCGGCGATGGCCTGCGTCTACGTGCCATTGTGGTGCGTAAAGGCGCTGAAAACGATCTGGTCAAGCGCGCCAGCCTGTTGCGTCGCGACTCGGTACATGGCTCCTTTGAAGGCACCATCACCGTTGACGAGACCAACAACACAATTTGTGCAAATGGCACCTTGATTCAGGTGATTTATTCCAACGATCCGACCACAGTCGACTACACCCAGTACGGTATCAATAATGCGATCATTGTTGATAACACCGGTAAATGGCGTGATGCAGAAGGCCTGTCGCAACATCTGAAGTGCCCGGGTGCTGCGCGTGTTGTGCTGACGGCGCCTGGCAAGGGGTCGCTCAAGAACATCGTTCACGGTATCAACCACAACACTATCAGCCCGGAAGACAGCATTGTTACGGCGGCTTCCTGCACCACCAATGCTATCGTGCCCGTGCTGAAGGCCGTCAATGACAAGTACGGCATCATCAGCGGTCATGTAGAAACGGTTCACTCCTTCACCAATGATCAAAACCTGATCGACAACTTCCACAAAGGTGATCGTCGCGGTCGTAGTGCACCGTTGAACATGGTGATTACCGAGACGGGCGCCGCCAAAGCGGTCGCCAAGGCGCTGCCAGAATTGGCTGGCAAGCTGACAGGTAATGCCATTCGCGTTCCAACGCCCAACGTGTCGATGGCTATCCTGAACCTGAACCTTGAAAAAGGCACCAATAAGGAAGAGATCAACGATTATCTGCGTTATATGGCGCTGCACTCTGATCTTCACAAGCAGATCGATTTCGTCAACTCGCCTGAAGTGGTATCCAGCGACTTCGTTGGCTCTCGTCATGCTGGCATAGTAGACGCAGGTGCTACCATTTGCAGCGATAACCGTGTCGTTCTCTATGTGTGGTACGACAACGAGTTCGGCTATAGCTGCCAGGTTGTTCGTGTGCTTGAGGAAATGGCTGGTGTAAACCCACCGGCTTATCCAGCGGTTTAAGCATTGTTCATATGAAGACGGGAGCTTAGGCTCCCGTTTTTATTTATCGCTTTAAATTGAAAAAACTTTTCTAGTGTGACGAAAGGTCGCAACGAGAGGATAGGTGTAACCTATATAGAGATCATCGCTTAAATCGGGTTGCCGTAGAGCCGGTGATGATGTGCTCGACGCTCATGAGCGATCGGTTCGTTTTTTCGAGGAGTAATCATGGCTGTCTATAACTATGACGTAGTGGTGCTGGGATCGGGCCCGGCAGGCGAGGGGGCTGCAATCAATGCAGCCAAGCACGGACGCAAGGTGGCGGTCGTGGACAGTCGCCAGGTCATCGGTGGAAATTGCATTCACCTTGGCACCATTCCGTCAAAGGCTCTGCGTAACTCAGTCAAGCAGATCATCCATTTCAACAATAATCCGATGTTCCGCACGATTGGCGAGCCTCGCTGGTTTTCCTTTCCTGACGTGCTCAAGAGTGCTGAGCGCGTCATTGGAAAGCAGGTTAATTCACACACATCCTATTTTGCTCGTAACCGGGTCGATGTGTACTTCGGAACCGCAAGCTTTATCGACGAGCACACGATCAACGTCATAAATCCCAATGGCGGTACCGAACAACTGGTTGGCAAGCAGGTGGTTATTGCAACGGGCTCGCGTCCTTATCGCCCAGCTGATGTTGATTTCTCCCACCCGCGTGTCTATGACAGCGATACCATCCTGACCTTGAGCCATACACCACGGCGCCTGATCATTTATGGAGCAGGTGTCATTGGGTGTGAATACGCCTCCATCTTCAGTGGCCTGGGTGTGCTCGTCGATCTGATCGATACGCGCGATCAGCTGCTGAGCTTCCTGGATGATGAAATCTCCGATGCGCTTAGCTACCACTTGCGCACCAATAATGTGCTCATTCGTCACAATGAAGAGTATGAGCGTATTGAAGGCCTGGAGCATGGGGTCGTTCTTCACCTTAAGTCAGGCAAGAAGCTGCGAGCTGACGCGCTTCTGTGGTGTAACGGGCGCACCGGCAATACCGACCAGCTGGCGTTGGAGAATGTTGGTATCGAGGTGAACAGCCGCGGCCAGATTAACGTGGATGAGAATTACCGCACCAGTTGCCCCAATATCCTGGCGGCTGGAGATGTCATTGGTTGGCCTAGCCTTGCCAGTGCAGCGTTTGACCAAGGTCGTTCAGCTGCCGGTAATATTCTGGATGATGATTCAGCGCGCTATGTCGATGATATTCCTACTGGAATTTATACCATTCCCGAAATCAGTTCTTTGGGTAAAAACGAGCGCGATTTGACGCAGGCTAGAGTACCCTACGAAGTTGGCAAAGCGTTCTTCAAAAGCATGGCGCGAGCGCAGATTTCAGGCGAGCCGGTAGGCATGCTCAAAATCCTGTTCCATCGCGAGACTCTGGAAGTCCTTGGTGTTCACTGCTTTGGCGATCAGGCGTCCGAGATTCTTCACATCGGACAAGCCATCATGAACCAGAAAGGTCCTGGCAATAACATCAAGTACTTCATCAATACGACGTTTAATTATCCCACCATGGCTGAGGCGTACCGCGTAGCTGCCTTTGATGGGTTGAACCGGCTTTTCTAAGCCGGCTTAGCCTGTGGTTTGTGATCATCCAGCACGGTTCTGGCCAGTGCTGGATAATCCGTAATTAAACTGTCTGCACCGAAGTCGATTAGGCGTCGCATCAAGGAAGGCTCATTTACCGTCCATACCGATACATGCAGGCCTTGGCGCTGGGCCTTCAAGAGTCGCTCAGGGGTGCACAGCGTCCAATTGAGCGCAAGTAAATGGCAGCCGTAGTTAGCAGCCACTTTCAGCGGATCCAGCCAGGCATATTCTGCCACCAGCCCACGTTGAAGCCAGGGAGTATCACGGTTAAGCGCCCTTAATACTTCCCGTGAGCTGGACGTTACCGTAATGCGATCGCTGAGATTGAAACGTTTCGCCAGCTCATCGATGGCTTTGATGGTGCGTGCAGCCCGGACGCGTGAAGCGCTTTTGACTTCAAGCTGCCAATGCTCGAAATCCACTTGCTTGAAAAGATCCTCAAGGCGTGGAATAGGGCAGGGTCGAGGCCATGAGGGACCTGCCAAGCGTGCGTCGTAGGTAACCAGCGTATCGGCAGGCAACTCGACAACCTTACCTCGACGTCCCGTAGTACGCTTGAGGGTAGGGTCGTGAATGACCATCAATTCTCCATCACTGGACAGGTGGAGGTCCAGCTCGCAGCGGGTTACGCCCACCTGCAGGCACTGCTCAAAGCTGGCTAGCGTGTTTTCCGGGGCCTCGCCTTTGGCTCCTCGATGGCCGTAGATGACTGTCATGGCGTTTCCCTGCGATTAAGTGGCTGATGGTCACGAACCGCATCAATGACACGGTTATTCTCAAAATAGACGCTGAAGTCGCGATAGTCCCAGCGAGTAATGGGCGGCTTACCTACGGCTGGATGTTCTTCGTCCGGCAAACCAAATCGATTCAGCACCTCGGTGCGAAGTTGCCCAGGTTGGGGCAGGGCCGTGTGGGTGTCACCTTGACGACTAATAGGGATCGAGAGCGTATCGGCGAAAACAGCTGTTGGGCCGAGCAACAGTAAAAAACTCAGCCAGTAGTTCACTATTGCTCACCCTTGGGCTGTGCTCTGAGCGTACGGCGCTCATGGGCCTGCTTCTTGAAGATATGCCGAGCAAGCAGCTGGCGTTGTGCATCGCTGATGTCTACGAAGCTGGTGCCTATCTCATAACTGTCTGGCGTAGCCGGCTGGCAGTGAATCACTTCAGCTTTCAATTCAAGGCCCAGTGCCTGAGGCATCAGTATCATGCGCAGGCTTAGCTGGCTACCCAGTGAAAACGCCTCTGAATGTTGAAAGCTGATGCCACCCTCGGACAGCACGACAGGTCTGGGTTCTCCGACTTCATGAATCAAATTCCAGGTCAGTGCCTGACCCAGTAAATCGATTCGCTTGTTGAGCAGCTTTATACAGGCGGCAATTGGGCGGTCGCGCTCATTGACGCTACGCAGAAGGTGCTGTGATTCGAACTCCAGAAGATGCATTTCACTTAGCAGATCGAACAAAGGTGACACATTAGGCGTGGCGGATTGTTCTGTCCCGGCAAGTGGGGTGATTTCCAGTGCGATCGAGTCTGTGATGCGATAGTATTCGCGGCGTTCATCCGCGTCTAGTGCGGTCATGGTAAACCCACGGCGATGATCGAAGCGTTGAGTGTAATGCCTGCTGATGGGGGCTTGCCAGTCTGTAAGCTGGCGCTTCGTCAGGGCTGTGAAGCAACAGGGATTCGCTCCGCCTGAAGTGGCGAACGCTGCATATATGAGTGTAGTCGAGCTTGGGACTATAACGGCCAGTTCTGTATTGTTTGCCGTTTCCCTTGTCCATAAGGACTCGCTTGCGTCCCATTCCTGCTTAAGCTTGGATATGTTTAGACCACTACCTATCTACATCGGCATGCGTTATGTGCGTGCCAAGCGAAGAAATCACTTCGTTTCATTTATTTCCCTGACCTCCATGGTTGGGCTGGCGCTGGGTGTGCTGGTCATGATCGTAGTGCTTTCGGTCATGAATGGATTCGACCGTGAAATGCGCGACCGCGTCCTGGGGATGATTCCCCATGCCACTGTAGAGTCCTACCAGCCGATTAATGATTGGCGGACTATTGCCGATCAGGCCAGAAAAAACCCTCAAGTGGCCGCGGTTGCGCCGTTTACCCAGCTGCAAGGCATGCTGACCCAGGACAAGGCCGTTCAGACCGTACTTCTCAACGCCATTGATCCGGATGAGGAGCCGAAGGTTTCGATCATCAGTGACTTCATGCGTGAAGGTAAGCTGACGGATCTCAAACCGGGCGGTTTCGGCGTTATTATCGGAACGCTGGCTGCGCAGAAACTGGGCGTTAAAGTGGGTGATAAGGTTACCTATATCGCCCCGGAAGTAGCCGTGACGCCTGCCGGTATGTTTCCCCGGATGAAGCGGCTTACCGTCGTAGGTATTTTTAGCGTCGGGGCCGGAGAGCTGGATGGTTCGGTGGGTCTGATCCATGTTGAGGATGCGGCGCGCCTGCAGCGGTGGCAGCCCAGTCAGGTCCAGGGCATCCGCCTGAAACTGCACGATTTGTTCAAGGCACCCCAGGTTTCGTGGGATATTGTCCGGTCGCTGGCAAGTGACAACGAAGACTTCTATGCACGTGATTGGACTCGCACCCATGGCAACCTGTATCAAGCCATCGGTATGGAGAAGACCATGATTGGCCTTCTCCTTCTTCTGATCGTGGCGGTAGCTGCCTTCAATATCATCTCGACATTGGTCATGGTGGTAACTGACAAGACGTCCGACATTGCCATTTTACGGACGTTGGGTGCCACGCCTCGCCAGATCATGTTTGTTTTCATGGTTCAGGGTACTTTCATCGGCGTAATCGGAACCCTGCTTGGCTGCGCCTTGGGAGTTGTCGCTGCGCTTAATGTCAGCGGCTTCATTGCTTGGCTGGAACGTACGACAGGACATCAGTTCCTGAACGCTCAGGTGTATTTCATCAATTATTTGCCGTCCCAGTTGCAGCTCAATGATGTCTTGTGGGTGTGTGGTGCCTCGCTGCTGCTGAGTTTCCTTGCCACCCTGTACCCTTCCTGGAGTGCTGCTCGCACCCAGCCTGCCGAGGCGTTGCGTTATGAGTGATAAAGCCGTACTGCGTTGCCAGAACCTGGGCAAGCGCTACGAAGAGGGACCGCAAACGGTCGACGTCCTGACCGGCGTAGAGTTGGAGCTGCTTCCAGGCGAGCGTGTTTCGATCGTAGGCAGTTCCGGTTCAGGAAAAACTACGTTGCTGAACCTGTTGGGCGGACTGGACACCCCAAGTCAGGGCAGTGTATGGCTGGATGGGGAGGAGCTTTCGGCGCTCAATGAGAAGGCACGCGGCCTGTTGCGTAACCGTGCCATGGGCTTCGTTTATCAATTTCATCACTTGCTCCCTGAGTTCAGCGCACTGGAAAACGTCTGCATGCCATTGCTTATCGGTCGAACGTCGATAGCTGAAGCCCGCAGGAAAGCTTCTGCATTGCTGGAGCGGGTGGGGCTGGGACATCGACTAAGCCATAAGCCGGCTGAGTTATCCGGAGGCGAGCGCCAGCGGGTAGCCATCGCACGTGCATTGGTCAATGAGCCCAAGCTGGTTTTGCTGGATGAGCCTACAGGCAATCTGGATCAGCACACGGCCCATGGAATTCAGCAAATGATGCTTGAGCTTTCAACGTCCTTGCGTACGTCCTTTCTTGTAGTAACCCACGACCAGTCGCTGGCCGCTCAGATGGATCGTACGCTGCGCCTGGAAGATGGCCGCCTGGTTCCGGCCTGACGGCCATTCTTCTCCTGAAACAGTGTAAGGCGAAATGTTCAGACCTTTATCTCTTTTCATTGGATTGCGATATACACGGGCAAAGCGCCGTAAATCGTTTATCTCATTCTTCTCGCTGGTCTCCATGATCGGGCTGACGCTGGGCGTATTGGCCATGATTTTGGTGCTATCAGTCATGAACGGCTTTCAGCGGGAGATGCGTACCCGAATCCTGGGAATGGTGCCTCACGCAACCATTAATGCAGAGCAGCCATTCTCGGACTGGAAAAGCGTAGCGGACAAGGCGGTGCAGCAGCCTCATGTATTGGCTGCGGTTCCCTATACCCAGCTGCAGGGCATGCTATCCCAGCGCGGACGCATGCAGCCGCTGTTGGTGGATGGTGTTGATCCTGAGCTGGAGCCCAAGGTCTCGATCATCGGTGATCGCATGGTTCAAGGGCAGCTGGATAACCTGAGGGCGGGTGAGTTTGGCATCGTTATTGGCGAGATCACAGCTCATCGCTTCCAGCTGGGTATGGGTGACAAGGTCACCGTTATCGTCCCTGAGGTAACCTCTGCGGCAGGCAACATCACGCCACGGATGCGTCGCTTTACTGTGGTAGGTATCTTCAAGGTCGGTGCAGAGCTTGATGGTTCCCTAGGGATTATCAATGTAGCGGACGCCGCTCCATTGAAAGGATGGGAGCCAGGGCTCGTTCAGAGCGTTCGTCTGGCATTCGATGATCTGTTCAAGGCGCCACAGTATTCCCGTCAAGTAGCTAATGCCATGGGGCCGGGTTATCAGTCGCAGGACTGGACCAGTACTCAGGGAAGTCTGTTCCAAGCAATGAACATGGAAAAGACCATGATTGGTCTGCTGCTTCTACTGATCGTAGCGGTAGCGGCCTTTAACATCATCGCCACGCTGATCATGGTTGTTGCCGACAAGAAGGCAGATATTGCGATCTTGCGTACATTGGGCGCTACGCCTCGCCAGATCATGTTTGTTTTCATGGTGCAGGGGACGGTGATTGGAGTTATCGGCACGCTTGTTGGCGGTGTCCTGGGTGTTATTGCTGCGCTTAATGTAAGCCAGTGGATTTCAGCCCTTGAACGTATTGTCGGGCATAAGATATTTGGCTCTGACATGTACTTCATCAGTAACCTGCCGTCTGAGCTCCAGCTAGAAGATGTAGCGCTAATCTGTTGCGCCGCGTTGTGCATGAGTTTTTTGGCTACGCTTTACCCTGCCTGGCGTGCGTCGCGCACAGAGCCTGCCGAGGCATTGCGATATGATTAACGAGGCCGTGCTGCGTTGCGTTGATCTGGGTAAACGCTATGTCGAAGGCCCTGAGACCGTCGAGGTTCTTTCAGGGGTCAATCTGGACCTTCAGCCAGGTGAGCGCATTTCCATTGTAGGCAGCTCTGGTTCAGGCAAAACCACATTACTGAACCTATTGGGTGGCCTGGATACACCGTCTCAGGGCGGTGTTTGGTTGGCAGGCGAAGAGCTTTCCCGACTGAGTGAGAAAGCGCGCGGTCTATTGCGCAATCGTGCCATGGGCTTCGTCTATCAGTTTCATCACTTGCTCCCGGAATTCAGTGCATTGGAAAACGTCTGCATGCCGCTGCTTATTGGCGCTACGCCGATCTCGGAGGCGCGGGAGCGTGCCGCTCAACTGCTTAAGCGGGTGGGGCTGGGGCATCGGTTGAGTCACAAGCCTGCTGAATTATCGGGTGGTGAAAGGCAGCGGGTCGCGATAGCCAGGGCCCTTATCAATCAGCCCAAGGTTGTTTTGCTGGACGAGCCTACAGGCAATCTGGATCAGCATACTGCACACAGTATCCAAGAGTTGATGCTTGAGTTGAGTGACTCGCTGAGCACAGCCTTCCTCATAGTGACGCATGATTTGGCGCTCGCAGCGCAGATGGATCGGTGTTTGAAATTAGCTGACGGACAATTGGCTGACGTATAAGGTTGAACCCGGCAGGATGCCGGGTTGTTGTTCTTGGGCTTCGATGGAGCGGAGTCATGCGCACAGGGATCGTTGCGTTCATTGCAGGCCTATTGGTGCTGCGCTTTCTACCCGAATTGCCTGATCGAGAGGCTCTTGTTGCCTGCTTGATAGTGGCATTCGGTCTGATGTTCCTGCCCCGTGTCTACGTGGCAGGTGCCTTCTTGATAGGCTTTGGCTGGGCCTGTCTGTCGGCTCATTGGGCGCTGGATGAGCGACTGGATGATGGTCTGGACGGAAGAATAGTCTGGCTTGAGGGAACAGTTGTAGGGCTTCCTGAATTGCGCGAAGGTTCGACGCGTTTTCTTGTGGAAGATGCGCAGAGCCGTCGAGGGGCTTTACCAAGTCGTATCCGGGTCTCTTGGTCAAATGCGCCTGCCGTACGATCAGGTGAGCAATGGCGTCTCGCTGTAGAGTTGCAAAAGCCGGGCGGGCTCCACAATCTCCGGGGAATGGATGGCGAAGCCTGGATGCTGGCTCATCGAATCGGTGCAAGCGGTGTCGTTAAGGCAGGGCAACGACTTTCCCGTCAGGCCACCTTGGATGCCTGGCGAGACGCATTAAGGCAGCGGTTATTGCATCTTGACGCCTTTCAGCGAAACGGTGGGCTGGCTGCATTGGTTCTGGGCGACGGCTCAGGCGTTTCGACTCAGGATTGGCAGCTTTTACAGGCCACAGGCACTACGCATCTGATGGTTATTTCCGGTCAGCACATTACGCTGCTTTCGGGATTTGTATTTGCGCTGATCGCCGGATTGGCGCGTCTGGGCTACTGGCCTGTCCGGATACCGTGGTTTCCTGTTGCTTGCCTGTCTGCGCTTGTATCGGCGGTAGGATACGGATTTCTGGCAGGCTTTGACGTTCCTGTAAGACGAGCCTGCGTCATGATCGCGCTGATTACAGTATGGCGATTACGGTTTCGTCACCTGGGGGCATGGATACCGGTAGGTATTGCCTTGGCGGCTGTGCTGGTGGCTGAGCCGCTGGCAAGCCTTACGGCAGGCTTTTGGTTGTCTTTTATCGCTGTAGGTCTCTTGATATGGATCTTTGGCGGCCGTTTGGGTCAATGGAATCCTTGGCGCAGTTGGGGGCGGGCCCAATGGATGATGGCAGTCGGGCTAGCGCCGGTTTTACTGGCTCTGGATCTGCCTGTCAGTCTGTCGGGGCCGATCGCTAACCTTGTTGCCGTGCCTTGGGTAGACTTTTTAGTGGTGCCAGCCGCCTTGCTGGGTACCGTGTTTCTTCTGATCATTCCTCCCCTAGGCGAGTTGCTACTGTGGTGTTCAGGCGCGACCCTTGATGGTTTATTCGCATTTCTCGGGTACGTGTCGGCACTGGTTCCTGCGTGGCAGGGAGCATGGGTGCCTGCGTGGGCTGTCGCTTTAGGCATGCTGGGTGTGTTGCTATGGCTGGCTCCCGATGGGGTGCCGGTCAGGCCTTTGGCAGTATTTCTGCTGATTCCGTTGTTCTGGCCGCCAGTGACCCGACCAGCGTCAGGACTGGCAAAGGTAACCGTGCTCGACGTCGGACAGGGGTTGTCTGTATTCATACAGACCAAAGGCCACGCCATGCTATACGACGCCGGGCCGCTTAGCGGAAGCTATGATGCTGGCGAAAGGGTGGTAGTCCCCAACCTGAAAGCTACAGGCGTCAGTCATCTAGACATGATGTTGGTCAGTCATGGGGACGCAGATCATGCAGGAGGCGCCGCTGCTGTTTTCAGTGCCTTGAAGGTGGACAAGGTGGTGAGCGGGGAAGTGAAGCGGCTTCCTCCTGGCTTGCATCCGACACCCTGCGAAGATAATCAGCGCTGGGTGTGGGAGGGAGTCTTATTTACTGTCTGGCAGCCTAGCCCCTTGATGAAGGGAAACGCTGCATCGTGCGTGCTGATGGTAGAAGCAGCAGGCGAGCGCCTTTTGCTAACCGGTGATATAGACGAAAAGGCCGAGCGTCGCCTCGTTGAATCTGGGCGGGATATACGGGCTCAATGGTTATTGGCACCTCATCATGGCAGTCGAACGGCTTCGAGCGAGCGTTTCGTCAGTCTGGTAAAACCTGAATATGCCTTGATCTCGAGGGGAATTCACAACAACTTTGGCCATCCACATGCACAAGTGATCAGTCGTTATGAACGTCATGGCGTCCGGATTTACGATACAGCCTTGAACGGTGCAATATCATTTACCCTCGGTAAGCATGATTTGCCGCAAGGCGCTCGTCAGAAGCGTTATTTCTGGCAAGAAAAATAATTGGCGCTTCATGATAGAGTTGCGCACTTTTAAGGAAAGGGTTCAGGGCGTGTTCGAACTGGTCAAAGCAGGCGGCTGGATGATGCTGCCAATTATTCTGAGTTCTATTGTAGGCATGGCTATCGTAGCCGAGCGGTTATGGACACTGCGCCGTGCACGTGTCGTTCCGCCGCAACTGTTGGCTCAGGTATGGAAGTGGCTGCAAGATAATTCGCTCACAAGCGAGAAGCTTAAGGAGTTGCGCGCCAATTCGCCTTTGGGTGAGGTAATGGCTGCAGGGCTTGCCAATTCCCGTCATGGCCGTGAAGTCATGAAAGAGGCCATTGAAGAGGCTGGTAGCCGCATCGTGCATGATCTGGAGCGCTATCTGAATACCCTAGGTACGATTGCTGCCATGGCACCCTTGATGGGACTGCTAGGCACGGTGTTTGGCATGATCGAGATCTTCAGCTCTTTCATGGAAAGCGGTCTGGCCAACGCTCCGGTTCTGGCTGGCGGTATTTCCAAGGCCTTGCTGACCACGGCGGCTGGTCTGATCGTGGCTATTCCTGCCGTATTCTTCCATCGCTTCCTGCTGCGTCGTGTCGATGAACTGATTGTCTCTATGGAACAAGAGTCCATCAAGCTGGTTGAAGTCGTTCAGGGTGATCGTGAAGTAGACTTCGTCACGGAAGGTACCAAAGCGTGAAGTTTCGGCGTAGATCAGGCGGGGCAGCTAGAGACGAGGCCTACGTCAACCTGACATCACTGATCGATGTTGTATTCGTGTTGCTGCTGTTCTTTGTCGTAACCACCACCTTCAACAAGCCGAGCCAGTTGAAACTGGAGCTGCCTGAGGCGCAAAGTGCAGAACCTGCCGAAGCAGCTGCCAAGGACTTGGAAATCAGCATTTCAGCAGACGGCGTCTTTTCACTGAACGATCAAGCGTTGGCTAAAGGTGATCTGACTTCGCTCATGACTGCATTGCAGCGTGAGTCGGGTGGGGATAACAGCGTGCCACTGATCATCTCTGCTGATGGCCGCACGCCTCATCAATCAGTGGTGACGGCAATGGATGCCGCTGGAAAGCTGGGCTTTTCACGAATCCGCATCACAACGGTTGAGGCTCAGGCAGACAAACAGTGAGTATTTCCTCACGGCTTCTCAGGGCTTGGTATCGTGGTCATCCGGCCCTGAATGTACTGAAACCCTTGGAGGCCCTGTATTGTCACGTTGCTCGACGAAAGCGTAGGCGCTTTCTGGAGAGCGACAAGGGTGTTTTCGTTTCACCTGTTCCTGTGCTGGTCGTGGGAAACCTCACAATAGGTGGAACGGGCAAAACTCCGATGATCCTTTGGCTCATCGAGCACTGCCGCGGTCGTGGATTGCGAGTCGGTGTGGTAAGCCGGGGCTATGGTGCAAAACCTCCACATTTTCCCTGGCGGGTAATGCCGGAGCAGCTGCCTGCGGTAACGGGTGATGAGCCTTTGCTTATTGTTCAACGGACCCGGGTTCCGCTTGTCATCGCTCCGAATCGTCCTGCTGCGGTTCAGGAGTTGCTGCGAACCGAGTCGCTGGATCTCATCCTCAGTGATGACGGTCTACAACACTATGCGCTTGCACGTGACCTTGAGCTTGTCATGGTTGACGCGGCAAGGGGCTTTGGCAACAAGCGCTGTCTTCCGGCGGGGCCACTTAGAGAGCCTATTGAGCGACTGCTAAGCGTTGACGCCATTCTTTATAATGGTGGCACCAGCGATACGGAAGATGGCTACTCGGTTCAATTGAAACCAACGGCCTTGATCAATCTAGTATCAGGTGAGCGCCGGCCTCTCAATTATTTTTCTCCTGGCCAGGAGGTTCACGCACTGGCTGGGATTGGTAATCCTGATCGCTTCTTCAAGACGCTCGAAGCATTGCAGTGGCGACCCATTGCCCACCCATTCGCCGACCATGCAGTTTATACCTCTGAGCGACTACGCTTTCAGCCGGCTTTACCATTGATAATGACTGAGAAAGATGCCGTCAAATGCAGAGCCTTTGCCGCTCCTGATTGGTGGTATCTTGCGGTTGATGCTCAGCCTTCAGCAGCTTTTGTTTCGTGGCTGGACAGACGGCTAGACCTGTTACAGGCTCAATAACTTATTTACCCAACAAGGATTCCTTATGGATCTCAAGCTTCTCGACATCCTGGCTTGTCCTATTACCAAAAGTCCGCTCAAGCTAAGCGAAGACAAGACTGAGTTGATTAGCAAGGCCGCAGGGCTTGCGTATCCTATCCGGGATGGCATCCCGGTCATGCTGGAAAGCGAAGCCCGTGTCCTCAGCGTTGATGAGCGTCTGGATAAATGACTGTCTCCTATACCGTAGTCATTCCTGCGCGTTTTGCTTCGAGCCGTTTGCCCGGCAAGCCGTTGCAGGATATTGCAGGCAAGCCCATGATTCAGCATGTATGGGAACAGGCCAGTAAGAGCGCAGCCGGTCAGGTGGTTGTGGCTACAGATCATTCCGACATCATGGCAGCCTGCGAACGTTTCGGTGCACATGCGCTGCTGACGCGTACTGATCACGCTTCAGGTACGGACAGGCTGGCAGAGGTAGCCGAACTTATTGGCCTCCCGGACGATGCCATTATCGTGAATGTTCAGGGGGATGAGCCGCTTGTTCCGCCTGCCATTATCGATCAGGTTGCTCAGAATCTTGCCGCTCATTCCGAGGCGAGCATAGCCACATTGGCTGAGCCCATTCATAATATCGCCGCGTTATTCAACCCGAATGTTGTTAAGGTTGTCAGCGACAAGAATGGTCTGGCCTTGTCATTTAGTCGAGCGCCTATGCCTTGGGCGCGTGATGCGTTTGTCACAAGCCGCGATATCTTGCCCTCAAGTGTGCCGTACCGACGTCATATCGGTATCTATGCCTATCGAGTAGCATTTCTGAAGGACTTTGTGCGCTGGGGTGCATGCTGGCTTGAAAATACTGAAGCCTTGGAGCAGCTACGTGCACTTTGGCATGGCGTGCGTATCCATGTAGCAGATGCCATTGAGTCACCAGAGGCCGGAGTAGATACAGCTGAAGATCTGGAGCGGGTTCGCCGAGTCTTGGGAGGCGAATAATGCGTGTTCTGTTTGTCTGCATGGGCAACATTTGCCGCTCTCCTACGGCTGAGGCCATCTTTCGCGACAAGCTTGTCAAGGCTGGCCTACTTGACCGTATTGTTGTCGACTCGGCGGGAACAGGCGACTGGCATGTCGGTAAAGCCCCCGATCCTCGCTCGATCCAGGAAGGTGCTAAGCGAGGATATGATCTTTCAGGCCTGCGGGCTCGACAGATTACGACTGAAGATTTTCGCTCATTTGACCTTATCTTGACGATGGACCATGAGAACATGGCCTTTTTGTCCAGGCTTCGTCCTTCCAACGCTTCAGCTGAAGTGGATCTTTTGCTTCGCCGTTATGGTCTTGAGCAGGATGAAGTGCCGGATCCCTATTTTGGCGGAGTTGCTGGCTTCAAGCATGTTATTGACTTGCTTGAAAAGGCATGTGAAGCGCTTGTGCATGAGGTAAGGGGGCCACTTGAGCCTTACTGTACGTGAGTGGGTTTGTCTTAAACCTTTTAATACATTTGGTTTCGATGTGCGGGCACGCTTCTATGCAGAGGCTTACACGGATAATGATGTTCGTGAGGCTATGGCGTTTGCCGACAAGCAGGATGTGCCGCTCTATATCTTGGGCGGAGGCAGCAATCTGGTGCTTACGGAAGATGTTCAGGCTCTGGTGCTGCACATGCGTAGTCAGGGGATCCGACTTCTTGAGGAGGGCTCCTCAGGCCGTGTGATCGTTGAGGCTGAGGCAGGCGAGTCATGGCATGGGCTAGTCGAGACTTCATTGAGTATGGGGCTGAGTGGGCTGGAGAACCTGAGTCTCATACCGGGTACTGTGGGCGCCTCTCCCATGCAGAATATCGGTGCCTATGGTGTTGAGCTAAAGGATGTGTTTCATGGCTTAACGGCATTGGATCGCAAAACTGGCCAGACTTGCGAGTTTACCCTTGAAGAGTGCTGTTTTGGGTATCGAGAAAGCCGATTCAAGCAGGAGCCTGGCCGTTGGGTCATATTGCGGGTTCGTTTCAATCTAAATCGACACGGTACTTTGCGTCTGGATTACGGTCCTGTTCGCCAGCGCTTGGTGGAACAGGGCGTTGATGAACCGTCTCCCCAGGCAGTAAGCAAGGCCATTATTAGTATTCGACGGGAAAAACTGCCTGACCCTGCCATGTTGGGCAATGCGGGCAGTTTCTTCAAAAATCCTGTGGTTTCAAATCAATTGGCTACAAGACTTAAGGAGCGCTATAGCGATCTGGTCGTTTACCCTGTCACGGATGACCAGGTAAAGCTTGCAGCGGGTTGGTTAATTGATAAGGCAGGCTGGAAGGGCTTTCGGGAAGGGGACGCAGGCGTTCATGCGCAGCAGGCGCTTGTCTTGGTTAATTACGGTGCAGCGTCGGGTAAGGATATTCTTGATCTTGCTCAGCAAATTCGCACTGATATCGAGAGTCGGTTTTCTGTCCTGTTGGAGATGGAGCCCGGAGCGCTGAATTAGCGGTGACGGCATAATAAAAAGGGATGCATATGCATCCCTTTTTATTTGTTGAGGTATCAGGGCTGCGGTTTAGGCGCCTGCTTTTCCTCTTCGCTTTCAGATGGCTTTTGCTCTTCCACAGCATCCTGCTGAGGTTGTTGCTGCTCTACTGTTGGCTTTGGCAGGGCAAGCTCTGCAGGAATTTCGGCAGACTCAACCCTTTGTGCTGGCAGTTGATTCAAGCTTTCCGAGCTTGGCATAACAATCTCGGCCGTCATGGCAGGCTGGCTTTCTTTCGAGGGCTCATCCAGTGGTTTTTCCACATGTACATTCTCCAGGCGCTCTTGTGCCTGAGTAATGCCAGAGGGGAGGGCGGCTTCAACAACGGGTTCTGAGTCGGCAGCCAGGACCGGAGAGGCGTGCTCTTCAGGCGCTGGGGTTTCAGTTGGCAAGGAAGCTGCCGGAGGAGTAGTCAGGCTGACAGATGTTGCGGCCTGTGCTGCTGCAGCTTCCTCCTGTTCACGTGCCAAGCGCTCGGCCTCACGCTGACGGCGACGACGCTCACGGGGATCGTTAGGCGCACGTCCAACGGCCGGTGGGGTTAACTTAGGCTGTGCTCCAATGTCAGGCGTGTCTTCGCTTGCCTGAACGAGGGGCTGAGCCTCGGAAGAGGCCTCCGCAGGGGATGCGGCTTTCTCTTTCTGCACAGGCGCCGTTTCATTGACTGCTTGGGTAGGCTCCTCGGCTTGAGGAGCTTCAACCTCTACTACCGCTACCGTCTGATGAGTTTTCAAAGTAGTCTCGTGCGAGACTACTTCAACGACAGGCTGCTCTTCAGTGTGGTTAGGTGCAGAAACATGCTGGGCAACGACTGCTTCTGCTTCCGCCTGGGTCTGATTTTCCTGTTTGGGCTCGTTTCTTTCCGTTACGGTTGTGGCTTCAGCTGCTTGGGCATTGACCACTTCGGCAACCACAGCGGCGTTGGCAAGAGATTCAGTGTTGGATTCTCCCGTCAAGGCAACAGATTCGTTGTCGTTTGACTCGCCATGAGTGTCACGCTGACGTTCACGGCGATTGCTGCGACGACGCTGGCCGCGCGAGCGACGGCGTGGACGCTCATCGCTGTCTTGATCGTCATTCTGATCGTTCAGCTCTTCGTCGTTCAGTTGCTCGGCGTCAACTGTTGCATCCTGACGTGTTTCGGCCTCTTCTCTGGTCTGACGGCGTTCGGCGCGGGAAGGGCGTTCGCTGCGGCTGGGTTGTTCCTCGCGGGCAGGGCGCTCGTCCTTGTTTGCACGCTCTTCACGGGCAGGGCGCTCTTCACGTGGTTGGCGTTCCTCTCGGGCGGGACGCTCTTCGCGTGGTTGACGTTCCTCGCGAGCAGGGCGTTCTTCACGGCTCTGACGCTCTGCTCGTGGCTGACGCTCTTCACGTGGTTGGCGCTCTTCACGTGGTTGGCGCTCTTCACGGGTAGGACGTTCTTCTCGAGCGGCCTGGCGCTCTTCGCGTGGAGGGCGCTCGGTACGCGGTTGGCGCTCTTCACGGGGCGGACGCTCTTCGCGATTGTCACGGGCCTGCGACTGACGTTCTTCGCGAGGCTTGCGTTCTTCATCGCGACGGTTGTCACGGCGACGATTCTGCTGACGACCATTGCGGCGCTCATCAGTACGACGTGCTTCGCCATTGGGCTGAGTAGTTTCGGCTACAGCGGCAGGCTCTTCCGTCTTGCCAGCAAACAGACTGACCAGGGAGCGCACTAAGCCCTTAAAGAGGCTTGGCTCCGGCTGATGAGCAGGTTTGCTGGGTGCTTCGACCTGAGGTGCCGGAGTGCGCTCGGGTGCGACCTTGACTGCAGCTTCTTGGCGAACAAGGGTTCGTGTAGCGCTTGCGGGCTGGATCTCTTCGGCCTCGCTGTGAGTCATTTCATAGCTAGACTGGCCGTTCAGAAGATCCGGGTTGTCATCACGCAGGCGTATCACTTCAAAATGCGGGGTTTCGATGTGATCATCCGGTAGGATGATGATGCGAACCCGTGTACGTAGTTCAATCTTGGTGATGCTGTTGCGCTTTTCATTTAATAGGAACGAGGCGACCTGTAAGGGTACGCGTGCTCGAACCTCTGCTGTCCGATCCTTGAGTGCTTCCTCTTCAATCAGACGCAGAATGGCAAGCGACAAGGACTCGACGTCTCGGATAATGCCCTGACCGTTACAACGTGGGCAGACGATGCCGCTTGTCTCGCGCAGAGAGGGGCGCAGCCGCTGCCGAGACATTTCCAGAAGGCCAAATCGAGAAATGCGACCGATCTGTACTCGAGCGCGATCAGCCTCAAGCGCCTCCCGCATGCGATCTTCAACGGCGCGCTGATTTTTCACCGGTGTCATGTCGATGAAGTCGATAACGATCAAGCCGCCGATATCCCGCAAACGCAACTGGCGAGCGATTTCCTCGGCTGCTTCCAGGTTCGTTTGCAGGGCTGTCTCTTCAATATCGCCACCCTTGGTAGCGCGTGCAGAGTTGATATCGATCGAAACAAGCGCTTCAGTAGGGTCGATAACAATCGAGCCGCCAGAGGGCAGCTTTACTTCACGTTGAAAGGCAGTTTCGATCTGACTTTCGATCTGGAATCGATTGAACAGCGGTACGCTGTCCTGATAGAGCTTGATCTTGCTCTGGTACTGAGGCATGACCTGACGAATGAAGCTTAGTGCTTCTTCCTGAGCCTCTACGCTATCAATAAGCACTTCGCCGATATCCTGGCGAAGATAATCACGAATGGCTCGAATGATAACGTTGCTTTCCTGATAGATCAGGAAAGGCGCACTACGCTCGACAGAGGCTTCCTTGATAGCGGACCAGAGCTGCAGTAGGTAGTCCAGATCCCACTGCAGCTCTTCGGTGCTGCGGCCAAGGCCCGCTGTGCGGACAATCAGTCCCATGTCGGCTGGGGCATCCAGTCCATTCAGGGCTTCGCGCAGCTCGTTGCGCTCTTCACCCTCGATGCGGCGGGAAATGCCACCTGCACGTGGGTTGTTTGGCATCAGAACCAGATAGCGACCAGCCAGGCTGATAAAGGTAGTTAACGCAGCGCCCTTGTTGCCACGCTCTTCTTTTTCAACCTGAACAATGACTTCCTGCCCTTCGGACAGAACTTCCTTGATGTTGATGCGACCTTCTGGCGCTTTCTTGAAGTATTCGCGAGAGATTTCTTTGAGAGGGAGAAAGCCGTGACGCTCTGAACCGAAGTCGACAAATGCGGCCTCGAGGCTGGGCTCGATACGAGTGATGCGGCCTTTATAGATATTGGCCTTTTTCTGTTCACGAGCCCCTGACTCGATATCCAGATCAAATAGTTTTTGGCCATCTACTAACGCAACACGTAGCTCTTCAGGCTGCGTGGCATTGATGAGCATTCTTTTCATGTAATACCGTCGGTTTCCGGGCTACCGGAAACGGCGTTCGGCACACACGACTCGCCGAGGGTCGGTGCTTGGGGTCGTATCAAAGGCGGAGCCATCCGCCTTCGTGTCCAGCAGTACTCGGTTGTATGCCGAGCCGCGACTACGTCTCCTGCTTGCTGTCGTAACAGCAGCAACGTCAAACAGTCAGGAGGAGGAATAAGCTGTCAAAAGCGGACGAATAAGCGTCTAAGCCAGGCATTACCGGCTACACAGTTCAACAGCGGTACATCTCCACCCTTCACGTATCCTTCAGGAATCCTGGTGCCGCTCGCAGAATCCGGAGCGGTTGTTTTTTGTACTCACCTTCAACAGTGGGCACGGTGTTTTTATAAGGCTTTTGTTTTAAGTGGCACGTGTACTGCTTATAGCCATACGAACCACTCGAAGGACGGCCTGACGTCCACTGAACATGTTTATGACAGGGAGCTTATTTACAAGCGCTGTGTCATGCCAGGGTTATTGGCTTCCGGGACTATAACAGCAACCATTAAGTGCTTCAATTAAGTGGAAATTGCTATTATGTAGCAATGACTAATCCTACTTCTTCCAACAATGGCGTACAGCTCTTCGAAGTTTCTTCAGAGCTGGCTGGCCAGCGTATCGATAACTATCTGCGTACTTTGCTCAAAGGTGCGCCGAAAACCTTCATTTATAGAATACTTCGCAAGGGTGAAGTACGTGTTAATAAGGGGCGTATAAAGCCGGATTATCGGCTGCAAGCTGGCGATATCATTCGTGTCCCTCCTATGCGTTTGCCTGAAAAAGATGAACCTGCACCTGTCTCCCAGGCGCTTGCCGAGTTGATGGAGGCTGCGATTGTCTATGAAGACAAGACACTGATCGTTATCAATAAGCCTGCAGGTATTGCCGTTCACGGAGGGAGTGGTGTCAGCCTAGGCGTTATAGAGGTCTTTCGTCAGATTCGTCCAGATGCCAAAGACCTTGAGCTGGTTCATCGCCTGGATCGGGATACCTCGGGTCTGCTCATGATTGCCAAGAGGCGCAGCATGCTGCGTCATTTGCATGAGGCCTTGCGTGGAGATGGAGTCGACAAACGCTACCATGCGCTGGTTCGTGGTCACTGGCCTGCAGCAAAAAAACAGATTCGAGCGCCTTTGATGAAAAATAACTTGCGTTCCGGTGAGCGGATGGTTGAAGTCAATGTAGAGGGTAAGGACGCTCTCACGGAATTTCGAGTGCTCAGACGCTACGGTGATTTCGCTACTCTAGTAGAGGCAAAGCCGGTCACAGGACGTACTCACCAGATTCGTGTTCATGCCAAGCACGCAGGTCATTCCATTGCAGGGGATCCTAAGTACGGTGATGAGGCGTTTTCCAGGGAGATTCGGGATTTGGGCGGGAAGCGGCTGTTTCTTCATGCTGCCAGTCTTAATGTACCGCTCCCCGATGGGGAAACATTGCAACTGACTGCTCCTGTTGATGAGACCTGGGCGGCTACATTGAGTCGATTGGATGCCTAGTTACGACTTGCTGGTATTTGACTGGGACGGGACGCTCTCTGACTCGGTTGGTCGCATCGTGGACGTTATGCAGGCAGCTGCCGCCGACCTTCGGCTCCCCGTTCGAAGCGATCGATCGATTAAGTCCATTATCGGGCTGGGCTTGCCAGAGGCCATCCAGACGCTTTACCCGGAGATGACGCCAGGAGCTGTAGAGCGTTTTCGTCAGTGTTATAGCGATCATTTCGTTATGCGTGAGCAAGAGCCTTCTCCGTTTTTCGAGGGTGTGGCTGAAGGCTTGGCAGCGTTTCGGCGCAAAGGCTATCGTTTGGCTGTTGCTACCGGTAAAAGCCGAAGAGGGCTGGATAGGGTGCTTGCAGCCAAGGGGCTGGCTGACTTCTTTGACGTAACGCGTTGCGCTGATGAAACGGCCAGCAAGCCGGATCCGTTAATGCTTAACGAGATCTTGGCGCATTGTCAGGTGCATCCGTCAAAGGCGCTGATGATCGGGGATGCACCATTCGACCTTGAAATGGCTCGCAGAGCGCAAATGGCCTCGGTTGCAGTCAGTTACGGTGCTCAGCCAGTTGAGGTGCTGCGTAATTACGAGCCAACGCTTGTGGTTGATCGTTTTGAGGAGTTGCGTGTCTGGTTGGATGCGTAACGATTAATTGAACCAAGCAGGACTACCAATGGCAGATGATTGGAAAGCGTCGGATCGCCCGGCGGATGAAAAAAGCTGGAAGCTCATCGAAAAGGCGATGCTGGCCAGCGTGCATGAGCAAAGAAGGGCACGTCGTTGGGGAATCTTTTTTAAATTCCTAACGTTTACTTATCTTTTTATCATGCTGGCGCTCTTTGTTCCTTTTTCCGGGCTCAAGGGAGAAGCCTCGCGTGAGGGCTCCCATACGGCGCTTATTGAGGTGAAGGGAACCATTGCGGCTGATGAGAAGGCGAGTGCCGACAATATTGTTGGAGCACTGCGCGATGCCTTTAAAGACGAAGGTACCAAAGCCGTTATCCTTCGTATCAATAGCCCAGGAGGCAGTCCTGTGCAGTCAGGTTATGTCTATGACGAGATCAAGCGTCTGCGTGGATTGCATCCTGACATCAAGCTTTATGCCGTGATTTCTGATCTGGGAGCTTCGGGCGCCTATTACATCGCCAGTGCTGCCGATGCCATCTATGCTGATAAGGCCAGTCTTGTGGGCTCAATCGGCGTAACGGCAGCATCCTTTGGCTTTGTCGGAACCATGGATAAGCTAGGCGTTGAGCGTCGCGTTTACACATCCGGTGAGCACAAGGCCTTTTTGGACCCCTTCCAGCCTGCTAAAGAAGAGGAGACCCGCTTCTGGCAACAGGTGCTCGATACTACACATCAGCAGTTTATCGATAGCGTGAAAAAGGGGCGTGGTGATCGCTTGAAGGTCGAGGGTCATCCTGAGTTGTTTTCCGGGCTCGTATGGTCTGGAGAGCAAGCGCTTGGGCTGGGGCTAATCGATGGCCTGGGCAGTGCCAGCTTTGTAGCTCGGGAGGTGGTTGGTGAAGAAAAGATTGTGGATTACACCGTTCAGGAAAGCCCATTCGACCGCTTTGCCAAGCGCCTGGGGACCAGTGTGGCGGAGCGCCTGGCACTGCTGGTGGGGTGGCAGGGACCTGTGTTGCGATAAGTTGAGAGGCTGATGCTAGGGTACTACCACGCCCTCATTGAGTAGGAGATCGGTCAGCCGAATAAGCGGCAGGCCGATCAAGCTGGTCACGTCCTCTCCTTCGGTAGAGCGAAAAAGGGTAATTCCTAGTCCCTCGACTTTAAAGCTTCCAGCGCAGTCATAGGGTTGTTCAATATTGAGGTAACGCTCGATTTGATCGCTTTCCAGCGTACGGAAATGAACGGTAAACGGTACGCAATCCAGCTGGCAGGTTCCGGTTTGAGTATTGAGCAGCGCGAGCCCGGTCATGAACGTCACGCTTTTTCCGCTGGCATTCGACAGTTGCTTATGGGCGCGCTCGTATGTCAGAGACTTGCCAAGTATCTGGCCGTCAAGCGAGGCGGTTTGATCGGAGCCAATAATAAGATGGTTGGGGTAATTAGGCGCCAGCGCGCGGGCCTTGGCTTCAGCCAGTCGCATAGCCAAGTGACGAGCGCTTTCGCCTGGATGAGAGCTTTCGTCTATATTAGGTGAAGCGTATGTAAAGTTTAGTTTCAGGCGAGCCAGCAGTTCGCGTCTATAGGGTGAGCTTGAAGCGAGCAGTAACGGAAGCATTATAATGAGTCTCTGTGAACGCAGAATCGTCGGTCTAACCGACCAAAAGTCAGCAAAGGATACTATCCTTTGCCTAATTTCCTTTGACAGGCCTGAGGTCGTCTCTATAATGGCGCGCTTATGTTGAATGGGCCACTTCCACCTCACGTAGATCCACGCAAACTGGCTGATCGCGGTGTCACGCTTCGGGGTGAACTGCCGGTATCTAGTTTGCCACGTCTTTGCGAGCAGCTGTCGAGCACTGAGGGAACGGTGAAGGCCGTCCTCGAGTTCTTCCGTGATGAGCAAAGGCTTGTCGTCATTCATGGCGCACTGGATACTGAAGTGCAAATGGTATGTCAGCGATGCCTGGAGCCGGGCGCGTTTCCTGTACACGGCGAGTACGATTACGCAGTGCTATGGGAAGGGCAGTCGGCGGATGCGTTGCCAAAAGGTTATGACGCACTGGAAGTCGGTGAAGAGCCTTTGGATCTGATTGGTTTGATTGAGGATGAGCTTTTGCTTGCCTTGCCAATCATTCCAACTCATGAGCCCGGCATCTGCCATCATCCAGCAGGATTCGAAGCGCCTGAAGCGCCCGAAGAAAGCGCGGACGAGGAAAAGCGAGCCAACCCGTTCAGCGTACTGGCGCAGTTGAAGCGTGACCCAAACGTTTAGGAGTTAATGAGTTATGGCTGTTCAGCAGAACAAAAAATCCCGTTCCGCCCGTGATATGCGTCGCTCCCACGATGCGCTCGAGCCGAATGCATTGTCTGTAGAAAAGAGCACTGGTGAAGTTCACCTGCGTCACCATGTGTCTCCGGACGGTTTTTACCGTGGTCGTAAAGTGATCGACAAGGGTTCCGACGAGTAATCCTTGTCGTCACCTGTCATCGCTATCGATGCAATGGGCGGGGACTTCGGTCCCCGCTGCATTGTGCCTGCCTGTATTTCCTTCCTCGCTAGTCATCCTGCCGTTACGTTGATCCTTGTTGGTGATCCTGATGTCATCCAAGGCCATGTTGGTCAGTTCTCATTTGATGATTCTCGTCTGCGTATCCATGTAGCCACTCAGGCCGTTGATATGGCGGAAAAGCCTTCTTATGCCCTTCGTAACAAGCCTGACTCCTCCATGAAGGTTGCGCTGGGGCTGGTTGCCAGTGGCGAGGCTGACGCATGCGTTAGTGCAGGTAATACTGGCGCCCTGATGGCCTTTGCTCGACAGACGCTGGATACGCTTCCTTGGATAGAGAGGCCGGCCATCTATACCCATCTGCCTGTGATGGGTCGTCAATGTGTATTGGTGGATCTTGGCGCTAATCTGGACTGTTCCGCTCTCAATCTTTACCAGTTTGCATGCCTGGGGGCCGCTGCTGCTAAAGCAACAGGGATACATGAACCTCGAGTCGCTCTTTTGAATGTAGGTGTTGAGCCGACCAAGGGTAATAGTGTCGTCCAGCAAGCATCAATCCTGCTGGAGAAGTGCAGGCGCCTTAACTATGTCGGCTTCATCGAGGCGAACGCAGTGTTCCGGTCTGAAGCGGATGTGGTGGTGTGTGACGGATTTGTTGGCAATGTCCTGCTTAAAGGAAGCGAGGGGCTTGTTTCCATGCTTTTCAAGCAGTTGGAAGGGGCGCCTGTTTTTCTAAGGCTCCTGGCTGCTCCCCTGTTATATCGTCTGCGAAAAGACATGATGCCTGCCCGTCATAATGGTGCCGGTTTTCTCGGGTTGCGTGGGCTGGTTATTAAAAGTCATGGCAGTGCTGATGAGTTCGGCTTTCAGCGTGCGATAGAGCAAGCGGTGCAGGCAGTAGAGCTTCGCCTGGATGCTTTGATAAAGGCGAATTTTCTAGAGCTTTATGAGGATTCAGTGCCTAAGTGTGACTGACCTCGGTTGCCTGACATCAAACCAAGAACCTGCTGCGGCATGCTGTTAGGCTGTGGCTTTTGATGAGACTAAAAAGAGATCGACTATGTCTGCTTCTTTCGCTTTCGTATTTCCAGGCCAAGGCTCACAGTCCTTGGGTATGCTGGCCGATATTGGAGCTCAACATTCGCAGATACGCGATACGTTTGCTGAGGCTTCTGATGCGCTTGGCTACGATATCTGGTCACTGGTTCAGCAAGGTCCGGAAGAGCAGCTGAATCAAACGGACAAGACTCAGCCCGCTATTCTGACGGCGTCTATTGCCTTGTGGCGACTGTGGGAGGCAAGGGGAGGCGTACGTCCTTCTTATGTGGCAGGTCATAGTCTTGGCGAATATTCCGCTCTGGTTGCTGCAAGTGCTCTGGCCTTTACTGACGCTGTAAGGCTCGTTGAGCGCCGTGGACAGCTGATGCAGGAGGCTGTGCCAGCGGGCGAGGGCGCAATGGCCGCTATCCTGGGGCTAGAAGATGCAGATATCGTTAACGCCTGTGCTGAAGCGGCCCAGGGTGATGTTGTGAGCGCAGTGAATTATAATGCGCCTGGACAGGTGGTCATTGCAGGTAACGCAGCTGCAGTGATGCGAGCTGTCGAGCTATGCAAGGCGCGTGGCGCAAAACGTGCGGTTCCGCTTCCGGTAAGTGTGCCCTCCCATTGTGAGTTGATGCGTCCGGCAGCGGAGCGCTTTGCCGAGGCTGTTAACGCAATCCAATGGCAGCAGCCCTCCATTCCGGTCGTTCAGAATGTAAACGCCGGAGTCAGTGCAGATCTTGCAGCGCTGAAGCAGAACCTGCTGGCGCAACTGTACAGTCCGGTGCGCTGGGTTGAGTCCGTTCAACTGCTTGCGGACAAAGGGGTTACTCAACTGGTAGAGTGCGGGCCCGGAAAAGTCCTGGCAGGTTTGAACAAGCGGTGTGTCAAAGGTATAGAGACCTATAGTCTTGACGCGCCTGATGCTTTTGCTGCTACCCAAGCAGCATTGGCTTGATTTAAGGAGAAAACATGAGCCTCCAAGGTAAAGTCGCATTGGTAACCGGTGCAACACGTGGCATCGGACAGGCCATTGCTCTTGAGCTCGGACGCCTCGGGGCTACCGTGATCGGTACGGCTACCAGCGAAAGCGGTGCCTTCCGTATCAGCGAAAGCCTGAAGGCCAATGGTATAGAGGGCACCGGACTGGTGCTGAACGTTGCAGACAACGCTTCGGTGACGGCGGCGTTGGAACAGATTCAGCAGCAATATGGTGCGCCTGCTATTCTGGTCAATAATGCGGGCATCACGCGAGATAATCTGATGCTGCGCATGAAAGACGACGAGTGGTTCGATGTAATCGATACCAACCTGAACAGCCTGTTCCGTTTGTCGAAAGCCGTATTGCGTGGGATGACCAAAGCTCGTTGGGGGCGCATCATCAGCATAGGCTCTGTTGTCGGGGCTATGGGTAATGTTGGCCAAGCCAATTATGCTGCCGCCAAGGCCGGTCTTGAGGGGTTTACTCGGGCGTTGGCTCGTGAAGTAGGTTCCAGAGCGATCACGGTAAATGCCGTGGCTCCAGGGTTTATTGATACTGATATGACGCGTGAGCTGCCAGACGCTCAGCGTGAAGCGCTTTTGACTCAAATTCCACTGGGTCGATTAGGGCAAGCTGAAGAAATTGCAAAAGTTGTCGCCTTTTTAGCAACGGACAGTGCTGCGTACGTTACAGGTGCTACTGTTCCAATTAACGGCGGAATGTATATGAGTTAAGCGATTTTTGACGGGTTGAACGACTTTTTGTGAATTTTCAAGACTAGCAAAAAGTCAGTTCAGAGGTCAGGATGTCGCGTCAGCTTGAAATATTGAAAACCCTTTCTATACACTTACGCGCAGTCCGGCTGCACGGATTATTCCATAGGAGTGAAAACACGGTATGAGCACCATCGAAGAACGCGTTAAGAAGATCGTCGCTGAACAACTCGGCGTGAAAGAAGAGGAAGTAACCAACAGCGCTTCCTTCGTCGAGGATCTGGGCGCCGACTCCCTTGACACCGTTGAGCTGGTGATGGCTCTGGAAGAGGAATTCGAAACTGAAATCCCGGACGAACAAGCCGAAAAGATCACCACTGTTCAGGAAGCTATCGACTACATCGTTGCTCACCAGCAATAAGTCGGTTCTTCTGTAGAACACGAAAGCCGCACGCCTGTCCAGGCGTGCGGCTTTTCTATATAACGGTCATCAATGTAATAACTTTAGATGATCGAACAAACGAGCTATGAGGAAATCGTTGTGTCACGTAGACGCGTCGTGATCACGGGCATGGGCATGGTATCGCCGCTGGGCGGGGACGTGCAAAGCAGCTGGGAAGGCATTCTTGCTGGTCGCAGCGGTATTGCCCCGATTGAACACATGGACGTTTCTGCCTTTGCCACCCGCTTTGGGGGATCAGTCAAAGGATTCAACGTAGAAGATTATCTCTCTGCGAAAGAAGCTCGGAAACTCGACCTCTTTATTCAATATGGCCTGGCGGCTAGCTTCCAGGCTATGCGTGATTCTGGACTTGAAGTGACAGATGCCAATCGGGATCGAATTGGTGTCGCCATGGGGTCTGGTATTGGTGGTCTCTCCAATATCGAGAACAACTGCAAGGCCTTGTTTGATCAAGGTCCCCGCCGCATTTCGCCATTTTTTGTCCCTGGCTCGATCATTAACATGGTCTCCGGCTTCCTTTCCATCCACTTGGGATTGAAAGGGCCTAATTATGCAATCGCTACAGCATGTACAACCTCCACGCATTGCGTAGGTATGGCTGCACGTAACATTGCCTATGGTGATGCTGATGTCATGGTGGCTGGCGGTGCCGAAATGGCTACCTGTGGGCTAGGGTTGGGTGGTTTTGGTGCTGCACGGGCCCTTTCTACCCGAAATGAAGAGCCTACTAAGGCCAGCAGACCTTGGGATCGTCAGCGAGACGGCTTTGTGCTGTCTGATGGCGCGGGTGCATTGATTCTGGAAGAGCTAGAGCATGCTCAAGCGCGTGGCGCCCATATTTATGCTGAGCTTATTGGGTTTGGCATGAGCGCTGATGCGTTTCATATGACGGCCCCCCCTGAAGATGGCGCTGGCGCAGCACAGTGCATGAGCAATGCACTGAAAGATGCGCGAATCGATCCATCCCAGGTCGATTACATCAATGCGCACGGTACGTCCACGCCTGCTGGTGATATGGCAGAGGCTTCTGCGGTAAAGCGGATCTTTGGTGAGCATGCCTACAAATTGTCGGTGAGCTCTACCAAGTCAATGACTGGGCATCTGTTAGGGGCTGCCGGGGCTGTTGAAGCCATTTTCAGCATCCTGGCTATTCGTGATCAACTGGCGCCACCTACCATCAACCTGGATGATCCGGATGATGGCTGTGATCTGGACTTTGTGCCGCATAAGCCAAAGGCAATACCTATCGAGATCAGCCTGTCCAACTCCTTCGGCTTCGGTGGTACTAATGGTAGTTTGATCTTCCGTCGCTTTTCTGAGTGATGAAAGACTGGGTTAATGGTCAGCCGGATGAGGCTGGCCTTTCCTTCCGGGATCGTGGTTTGGCATATGGCCATGGGCTTTTCGAAACGATAGGCGTCCATAACGGCCAACCACGATTCCTTGATGATCACCTGATGCGGCTGCTTGATGGATGTCGTCGTCTGGCAGTTCCCTTGGAGCTTGATGCAATCAGGCTTGAAATTCTTGAGTATGCTGCGTTGCTACGCAACGGTGTAGCCAAGCTGATCATTACGGCCGGCCTCGGTGAACGGGGTTATGCGGCTCCGTCGAATCCACTTCCGCAACGTCTTCTGCTGGCCTCTCCTGTGCCTCGCTATCCATCTGAGAATGCTGAGCAGGGGATCCGTCTGTTTCCCTGCCAGACACGTCTGGCTTGCCAACCGCTATTGGCTGGACTCAAGCACCTGAACCGTCTTGAGCAGGTATTAGCGCGGGGAGAGTGGCAGGGAGCAAACTATGCTGAAGGCCTCATGTGTGATGCATTTGGACATGTTGTAGAAGGCGTTTTCAGTAACCTTTTTATCGTGTCCAGGAACACATTGATAACGCCCGTGCTTGATAAGTGTGGTGTTGCTGGTGTGATGCGCTCCTATCTTCTTCGTTGCGCGGATGGGCTTGGCGTCATGACCGAAATCAGGCCGGTGACGTTGAGTGAGTTCATGGCCGCTGATGAGGTATTTATGTGCAACAGTCAGTATGGTGTTTGGCCAGTATGTACGTATGCTGAGCATGAATGGCCAATAGGCCCGTTGACACGTCAACTTCAACAGATTGCCTCGAAGGCTCTGGATTCGTAATGCGAAAATTATTGGTTCTGCTCGAGGGCGGCTTGCTCTTGATGGGGCTGGCGCTAGCCGGAATGGGCTGGTTGCAACACAAGGCACTCGAGCAGCCTGTGGCGGTTGGCCAGGAACAGCTTGTCGAAATACCCAAGGGCGCTACGCCGGGCGGTATGCTCCGGCATCTTGAGGAGGAGAAGTTACTGAGCGGATCCTTCTGGTTGCGTTTGTATTGGCGTTTCAATCTTTCCGGACAGGCTCTGCACAGCGGTGAGTACCGAGTAACGCCAGGGATGAGTGTTCGTGAATTACTTGCCCTCTGGCAAAAAGGCGAGGTGGTCCAATACAACGTTACGCTCGTTGAAGGCTGGAACTTCCATCAGGTTCGGGATGCCTTGGCTCGTCAGGAAAAGCTGGAGCAAACATTGGCTGGACTGAGTGACGAAGACGTCATGGTACGTTTAGGCAAGCCTAGTATGCATCCCGAGGGACGTTTCTTTCCCGACACCTATCGTTATGTAAAGGGAATGCGCGACGTCGAAATTCTGAAGCAGGCCAGTCAACGTTTGGAGCAGGTTCTTGCCGAGGAGTGGGAGGCGCGCGCCCCGGATGTGCCCTATCAAGAGCCGTATCAGGCTCTGATCATGGCCTCTTTAGTGGAGAAGGAAACCGGGGTTCCGCAAGAGCGGCCTCAAATAGCAGGCGTTTTTGTTCGCCGTCTAGCGTTGAATATGCTCTTGCAGACAGATCCTACGGTTATCTACGGGCTGGGTGACAACTACAAGGGCAAGTTGACCCGAGAGCACCTGCGCCAACCTACGCCTTACAATACCTATGTGAATCCTGGTTTGCCGCCTACGCCTATCTCCATGGTAGGGCGGGAGGCGATTCATGCTGCGCTGCACCCCGAACCAGGTAAAAGTCTTTACTTCGTAGCGCGCGGAGACGGAACGCATGTGTTCTCCGATGATATCGATGCCCATAACCGCGCTGTTCGTGAGTATCAACTTAAACGCCGAGCCGATTACCGTTCGAGTCCGGCACCTATTACCAAGGAGTCTGAGTGAGCGGGTTGTTTATTACGCTGGAGGGGCCGGAAGGGGCAGGTAAAAGCACTAACCGTGATTATCTGGCAAGGCAATTACAATCGCATGGCCTTGAAGTGGTGCTGACACGTGAGCCTGGTGGAACTCCATTGGCCGAGCGCATCCGCGGACTTTTGCTCGACCCCTGCGATGAGGGCATGCATGCGGATACTGAGCTGCTGCTTGTGTTTGCTGCACGTGCACAGCATTTAAACACTGTAATTAAGCCTGCCCTTGATCGTGGTGCGGTTGTCCTGTGTGATCGATTCACTGATGCGACCTACGCGTATCAGGGCGGGGGGCGTGGGCTTTCGGAAGCACGCATTGCCACCTTGGAGCACTTTGTTCAGTCAGGCCTGCAGCCTGATCTTACCTTGGTGTTCGATTTACCTATCGAAATAGGACTTGAAAGAGCAGCCAAACGAGGTCGCCTCGACCGGTTTGAGCGGGAACAACACAGCTTTTTCGAGGCCGTAAGGCAGACTTATCTCTCCCGTGCCGCGGCTAGTACCGACCGCTATCGGGTGATTGACGCAGCCCAGTCGCTTGCCGATGTACAGCAACAACTTGATCAGCTTGTGCCTGAGTTGTTGGAGCGCGCCCGTGGTTGAGCGGTACCCGTGGCAATCGGAACTATGGGAGCGGCTGACTCATCGTGAGCGGCATGCCCATGCTTATCTATTTCATGGGCCAGCGGGTATTGGCAAGCGGGCGCTGGCCGAGCGGCTTGTAGGGCGTTTGCTTTGCCAGAACGTAGCAGCAGGGGAGGCATGCGGCCAGTGTAAGGCTTGTCTTTTGTTAAGGGCTGGAACGCATCCTGACTATTTTCTTGTAGAGCCGGAAGAGGTGGAAAAGCCTATCCGCGTTGATCAAATCAGGAGCCTAGTTGACTTCGTTGCCCAAACCGCACAGTTGGGCGGCCGCAAGGTCATTCTGCTGGAACCAACTGAGGCAATGAACCTTAATGCCTCAAATGCTTTATTGAAAAGCCTGGAAGAGCCTTCCGGTGACACGGTCTTGGTGCTGATCAGTCATCAGCCGAGTCGACTATTGCCTACCATCAAAAGTCGTTGTGTGCAGCAGGCCTGCCCCGTGCCTCGTCCAGAAGAAAGCCTGGCTTGGTTAAGGCAGGCCTTGCCTGATCTCTCCTCGGAGGATCTCAATGATGTGCTGACGCTGGCTGGTGGTTCGCCTTTAACGGCTGCTCGTTTGCATGCGATGGGCGTTCAGGCTTACCGATCACATGTTGTAGATGGCTTGAAAAAGCTCTTGAAGCGGCAGATTGCGCCGAGTCCATTAGCCGAAGGCTGGAACAATATTCCGTTACTGCTATTGATGGACTGGTTCTGTGAGTGGGCATTGTTGATCCTGCGCTATCAAATGACTCGGGATCAAGCGGTGACCGGTTTGGCCGATATGAGCAAAGTAATCCAGTATCTGGGTGATAAGGCCGATTCCACTCAGGTCATAAACCTGCAGAACTGGCTGCTCGAGCAGCGGCAGAAAGTAATGGGTAAGGCTAATCTGAACCGCGTGCTGCTACTTGAAGCGCTGTTGATACGGTGGGCAAGCCTACCGCAGCAGGGCTAGAATTCACTTAATAATGGTTGAGTGCTGTCGTATGAGTTTGCCTCCGAATCTGGGTCCTCGAAACGGAATTCTGTCCCTTACGATCAAGGACAAATCAGTACTGTATGCCGCCTATATGCCTTTCATCCGTAATGGTGGCCTGTTTATTCCAACAAACAAGTCATACAAGCTAGGGGATGAAGTATTCATGCTGCTCAACCTGATGGATGAGCCTGAAAAAATCCCTGTTGCCGGAAAGGTCGTCTGGATAACGCCCCGGGGCGCACAGGGAAATCGTGCTGCTGGGGTTGGCGTTCAATTCAATGACGGCGATAACACGGCTCGAAACAAGATCGAGACCTATCTGGCGGGTACGCTCAAGTCGGACCGCCCTACGCATACCATGTAATTCTTTCTTTCGTGCAAGCATGGCCTTGCTGAAAGCGCACGTTTTTACCAGGAAAACCCATGAAACTGATCGACTCCCATTGTCATCTAGATCGCCTTGATCTAACGGCTCATAATGGATCGCTGGACGCGGCGCTTGAGGCGGCAAGGGAGAGAGGTGTAGGGCACTTTCTATGCATTGGTGTAAGCGCCGAAAATGCTGCCGATGTGAAGACTGTTGCCGAGCGTTACCCGGACGTGCATTGCTCTGTTGGAATTCATCCATTGGATGTTTCTGCTGAAAAGGAGCCTGCGCTGGAGTGGCTGTTGCGCGAGCTGGATCATCCTCGTGTGGTCGCCATCGGAGAAACTGGGCTGGACTATCATTACGAGCCTGAAAGCGCTGAGCTGCAGAAGCAGTCCTTTCGGTTGCATCTTGAGGCGGGGCGGATTACCGGTAAACCTGTCATTGTGCATACCCGTGAAGCCAGCGCTGACACGTTGGCCTTGCTCAGAGAGGCTGATCTGACTGCTGCAGGAGTATTGCACTGTTTTACCGAGGACTGGGAAATGGCCAAGGCTGCCCTGGACCTGGGTTTTTATATCTCTCTTTCAGGAATCGTGACGTTCCGAAATGCCGAGGCATTGCGTGAAGTGGCTCGTCAGGTGCCAGCCAATCGGCTTCTTGTGGAAACCGATTCGCCTTATCTGGCGCCTATTCCTTATCGTGGCAAACCGAACCTCCCTCAATATGTTCGTGAGGTGGCTGAGTTTTTAGCTTCGGTTCGTGGTGTCGAGCTGGAAGCACTGGCCGAGCAAACTACAGAAAATTTCTACCGGCTCTTTCCTCTGGCAAAAGCTGTATAAAACCAATAGTCAAAAAAAACCCGGTTTTTTCTAACCGGGCCAAGACCATTAGGAGTTTAACGGGATGCACCAATAGCGATGTATCCCACCGATAACGCCTCGGGGGAGTGGCGCTGCCGGTAAGTAGAAGTATTGATCAGTCATGGGGAACATCCAGTCGGGATTGATCATTTTTTAAACAGATTTGGAATAGGCAACCTTTCATTGAGCACTTATCGCGACAACTTCCGGATGATGTCCAGCGTCTCATCCAGTACCTGTTGCGGTGTGTAAAAGTGTGGCGAAAGACGGATGCCAGCACCGCGTTGAGCGCAGATAATGTTCTCGCGCTTCAGGCCTTCAAAAAGAGTCGTATTGTCTTTGCCATCCAGCGTAAACGTTAGAATACCAGCGCTGCGATTGGGATCTGTCGCACTGTGGACATGAGCGCCGGGAAGTGCTTTCAGTCCTTCAATCAACATGTGCATTCTGGTATGTAATTCCTGCGCAACTTGCACCATGCCTATCTCATCGAGCAATGAGAGACTGGCCTTCAAGGCGACAGCGCCGAGCATGTTGGGGCTACCGCATTCGAAGCGGCGGGCGGTGCGTGCAGGTTTCCATTCCCGACTATTATAATCACCAGCATTATCGAGCATATGCCAGCCATATTCGTTTAGCGTCAGCTGCTCTCTAAGATCACTCCGACAATAAAAAACGCCAAGCCCCTCTGGGCCTAGCATCCATTTATGCCCGTCTGCCATGGCAAAGGCGCACTCGCAGGCTTGTACGTCCAGAGGAAGTGCGCCTAGCTGTTGAATTGCATCAACACACAACAGTACGCCTTTCTGGCGACAGCCCTGGCCTAATTTGATTAAATCCAGGCGTAGGCCGCTTGCATATTGCACTGCGCTGATCGCCAGCAGGCGTGTCCGGGACGTACAGGCCTCTAGCAGCGCCTGTTCAGGATTTTTCCCAGCTAGACTGACTTCAATGACTTCGACTCCAAAGCGGGACAGTGCCTCCCAAACGATTCGGTTCGATGGGAATTCTTCATTGCTGATGACCACTTGATCGCCGGCCCGCCAGTCCAGACCAAACGCAACAAATGACAGAGCCTCTGACGTATTCTTGACCAAGGCTATATCTGCCGTGCTGGGCGCGTTAAGCAGCTTCATCAGAAGCGCTCTCAATTGCTGCTCGATTTCAAGCCAGGCGGGGTAATCCTTGGCTCCCTGGATAACGTTTTCCTGTGCAAACGCCGTTACGGCCTGCGATGCACGCGCTGGCCAAGGCGCTACTGCGGCATGGTTGAGGTAGCGCAGGGTTTCATGATGCGGAAACTCGTTCATCCAGGTGTTCATAAGAGGCTCATCCATACAAAAATATGTATTTTTAGGCATAATGCCGTAATCAATGTGACATCGCCTGTCAGATGCGTATCGTCCATCTCGCGTTGTGCCAGCCGATGTTAATAGCTTCCCCTACCGATACCTTCCGCATTCAGACTCTAAAAAGAAACTTATTTCTATGCAGAAAGAACCTCGAAAGGTCCGTGAATTTCGCCGCCGTGAGCAGGAGATTCTAGACACAGCCCTCAAGCTTTTCCTGGAAGAAGGGGAGGACAGTGTTACTGTAGAGATGATCGCTGACGCGGTCGGGATTGGAAAAGGAACGATTTATAAACATTTCCGATCCAAAGCCGAGATCTATCTTCGCCTGATGCTGGATTACGAGCGAGACCTGGCTTCGCTGTTTCACTCGGAAGACGTGGCACGTGATCGGGAGGCTCTGTCCCGGGACTACTTTGAGTTTCGTATGCGCGACCCTCAGCGCTACAGGCTTTTTGACCGGCTGGAAGAAAAGGTGGTCAAAGCTAATCAGGTTCCTGAGTTGGTCGAACAATTGCATAAGATCAGAGCGTCAAACTTCGATCGTTTGACTCAGCTGATCAAGGGACGAATCGCTGAAGGGAAGCTGGAAGATGTTCCTCCTTATTTTCACTATTGCGCTGCCTGGGCGCTGGTGCACGGGGCGGTAGCCTTGTATCACTCTCCCTTCTGGCGAGATGTCATTGAAGATCAGGACGGATTTTTTCAGTTTCTCATGGACATCGGCGTGCGTATGGGTAACCGCCGTAAGCGAGACACGGAAATACCGGCTTCCCGGTGAGGTCCGAAAGTCTGAGCTTGAATAAATCGTTCTCGACCCAGATATCTTTTTTCTCTGTTAAGCAGTTGGAGTTCAAGCATGATCGTTGACCGTCAGGGTCGAGCCTTTCGCAACCTACGGATCAGCTTAACCGCTGCATGCAATTATGCATGTACATATTGTGTTCCCAATGGGAAACGCCTCGTAGCGGCTCAAGATGAGTTATCGGCTGATGCCATGGCTCGTGGTGTTGAATACCTTATTGAGGCTGCAGGCATCGAGCGTCTGCGTATTACTGGTGGTGAGCCACTGGTCACTCCCAAGTTCGAGCCTTTCTTGCAGGCGGTTTCCGCCTTAAAGCTCAAAGACATTAGTCTTACCACTAACGGCCAGCTGCTGGCTAAAAAGCTGCCCATTATCATCGACAACGGGGTTCGCCGTCTGAACGTCTCTCTGGATACGCTCGATGCGGAAGCCTTCCCTGTACTCGCGCGGGGAGGCGACCTGAAGACGGTGCTTGCAGGTCTTGAAGAAGCCCGTCAGGCAGGACTTAAAATCAAGGTCAATATGGTCCCATTGCGTGACCAGAATCTTGATCAGATATTGCCGCTGCTCGAATACTGTCTCGAGCGCGGCTTCGAGTTACGGTTTATCGAGCTGATGAGGATGGGGCATCTCGCGCGTGATCCCAACGGCTTCCAGCAGCAGTTCGTACGGTTGGCAGAGCTTTTAGAGATCATCGGTGCGGTCCATCCCTTTGTACAGGCTGATGCGCCTGTAGACGCCACTGCCTTGCGTTATCAGGTAGAGGGTGGGGGCTACTTCGGCGTTATTGCGAATGAAAGCGTACCTTTCTGCCGTAGCTGTTCGCGTCTACGCTTGTCTTCAACAGGTTGGCTGCATGGCTGCTTGTCATCTAGTAATCGCCACTTTGTTGGTGATTTGCTGGACAAGCCCCGTCATCTAGCGCTTCCGGCGCTACAGCGGTTGCTGGTCAAGGCCTTGGGCGATAAGCAGGACGTTGCGTTCTCTGGTGGTGTAACGGTGATGAAGATCATCGGGGGCTAGCATATAGATTGGCCTGGAAACTGCTAGACGCGTGTCAGCGCCGGTTTTTCGTCGCCGGTTCAGGAGAAAGAGATGCGTCGTTTCCTCGCCATTTGTGCGATTGTATTGTTGTCCGGTTGTATGAATGTCAGCGATATGGCTGCTGGTACTACTTATCACCTACGGGATGCTGGGTTTCTCGACTACAGCCATACACAGCGATTGAACAACTTCCGGTTGCAGCCGGACTCTTATATCTATATCGCACAAGGTGCGTTCGTGCCGCCAGGGCATCCATATGCCAGGCCCAATGTCGTAGCGGAACAGGCCTTCAATGGTTTCGTGGAATATTTTCCACGGGTACGTCGTGCCAAAGGGCCCATTGGATTGGACGAAGCCATACTCGAGGCACGTAACCTGGGGGCTCACTATCTGCTGTATACCCGCTTTGCAGCCGCTGATGATGCCATTGGCAACTGGCAGGAGTGGGAAGATCAGGAAGCGTTGGATCGAGTAGGTCGGGACCGCAGTGTGGTTCAGGTCATGCTGATCGAAACGGCAACTTATTATCTGGTCGATACGGCCCGTATTCGCAGCCGGGGCGGTTTCCTGACATTTTACAATGAGAAACCCGAAGACCTGCTAGCGCCTCCGCTTGCGGAGTATGCTCAGCATCTGTTGGGTTTGACGCGATAAGGAGTGTTCATGAGTGAGTCGCATAAGGTTGATGACCTGATCGCCCAGTTACCGAACGGGGAGGGTAAGGCATTGCCGCTGGTTCATTCATGGAATCCCCCCTTCTGTGGCGATATCGACATGCGTATCGCGCGCGATGGCACTTGGTTTTACCAAGGCTCTGCTATAAATCGACCTGCCATGGTCCGGCTGTTTTCAACCATCCTGCGTAAGGATGAGCAAGGCTATGTGTTAGTGACGCCTGTTGAAAAGGTAGGTATTCAGGTTGAGGATGCTCCCTTTGTGGCCATTGATTGTGATGTACAAGGTCAAAGGCAAAATCAGGTTTTGTGCTTTACAACCCAAGTAGGCGATATGGTGGAAGCCAATGCTGATCATCCCCTGCGCGTGGTCATTGATCCTAGTACGCAAGAGCCTTCGCCATACGTGCTTGTAAGGGATCGCCTCGAAGCCTTGATTCATCGTAATGTCTTCTATCGGCTCGTCGAATGTATGTCGCTGGAACATTATGAGGGGGCGATGTGGCAGGGCCTATGGAGTGGCGGGGCGTTTTTCCCGGTGGCTCGGCAGGACTGAAATAAGAAAGGGCTCCCTGGGGAGCCCTTTTTGTTACATGTTAGGGTAGTTGGGGCCGCCAGTGCCTTCTGGCGGTACCCAGGTGATGTTTTGGGAAGGATCCTTGATATCACACGTCTTACAATGCACACAGTTTTGGGCATTGATCTGGAAGCGTTTCTCGCCGTCTTCCTGCGTCACAACTTCGTATACACCAGCAGGGCAATAACGCTGCGCAGGCTCGTCGTAGAGCGGAAGATTGCGGTCGATCGGAATGGACGGGTCCTTGAGCTTCAGGTGAACAGGTTGGTCCTCTTCATGGTTGGTATTGGAGAGAAACACCGAAGACAGTTTGTCGAAGCTGATTTTGCCGTCAGGCTTGGGATAATCGATCCGTTTGGATTCAGACGCCTTTTTCAGGCAGGCATAATCAGGCGTTGTGTCATGCAGCGTAACGGGTAACTTGCCGCCAAACAGGTTCTGCTCGATAAAATTAAAGGCGTTGCCCTTTATTGCTCCATATTTATGGATGGCAGCGCCGAAATTGCGGCTCTTGTAGAGCTCCTCGTACACCCAACTGTTCTTAAACGTATCCAGATAACGGGTCAGCTCATCGGCTTCACGCCCGGCTACCAGAGCTTCGGCAATGGCTTCAGCGGCCAGCATGCCGGTTTTCATCGCCGTGTGGCTGCCCTTGATCTTCGAGAAGTTGAGCGTACCGCCGTCACAACCGATCAATGCACCGCCTGGGAACGTCAGTTTGGGAAGTGAGTTCAGGCCGCCCTTAGTGATGGCGCGAGCGCCATAAGATACACGCTTGCCGCCCTCCAGATATTGCTTGATTACCGGGTGATGCTTGTAGCGCTGAAATTCATCAAAGGGCGAGAGGTAAGGGTTGCTGTAGGACAGATCCACGATCAGGCCCACTACGACCTGGTTGTTTTCCAGGTGATAGAGGAATGAGCCACCCGGGTTATCATCGTCTAGCGGCCAGCCTGCTGTATGCACAACAAGGCCCTGCTCATGCTTGGCAGGGTCGACATCCCAGATTTCCTTGATGCCTATCGCGTAGTGCTGCACATCGGCATGGGCGCCCAGGTTGAAACGCTGGCTCAATTGCTTGCCAATATGCCCACGACTACCTTCGGCGAATAGGGTGTATTTGGCACGTAGTTCCATGCCGGGCGTGTAGTAGCCTTCCTTGGGGTTTCCTTCGCGGTCTACGCCCAGGTCGCCGGTTACGATACCGCGCACAATGCCGTTCTCATCAATCAGGGCTTCCTGCGCAGCGAAGCCTGGATAGATTTCTACACCCAGTCCTTCAGCCTGCTGGGCTAGCCAGCGGCACAGATTCCCAAGGGAAATGATGTAATTGCCTTGGTTGTGCATGGTCTTGGGGACAAGAAAGTCAGGCAGCTTCCTGGCACGTTCGGCGTCCTTGAGCAGGTAGATATCGTCGCGCTTGACTGGCGTATTCAGCGGGGCACCCAGTTCCTTCCAGTTAGGGAACAGTTCATCGAGTGCGCGCGGCTCGAACACGGCGCCAGAGAGAATATGAGCACCGACCTCGGAGCCTTTCTCTACAACGCAGACGCTGATTTCCTGACCGGTCTCAGCCGCCTTTTGCTTCAATCGGCAGGCAGCGGAAAGGCCTGCCGGGCCGGCGCCGACAATAACAACGTCGAACTCCATAAATTCGCGTTCCACGGACAGTCTCCTCAAGGCATTGATGCTAGTTATATTTTGGCGGCTGTAATAAAGAAAAACATTATATAGGGGTCTTTCCAGAGGTCCAATACAAACGTTTGTTTGAATTTTCTCTCGGACTGGTACATTCTGCTTGTGCTGCCTCCAGAAGCGGCTAGGGTTATGTCGGGTAACTGCCTGTTTGCATTATGGCTTGGTTAAAAAAGCGTTCGGACGGCCTTTGCTAAAGGCAAGTACCCTTTAACTGTGATGCCTTTAGCCTATCGCATTTCCTTCTGGCAGCACGCCGACTTGCCTTGGAGCGTTGACCCTCTCGACTGATGCAGTCAACATACGGCGGTTAATGGTTATTTGTAAGCCGAGAGCCGTTATTTGGTCGATTCGATCGGCTAGGCCTGCCTGGCTACCCTATTTATTCACTACAGAATAATGAGGAACTCATGAAGGTTCTTGTAGCTGTAAAAAGAGTGGTGGACTACAACGTCAAGGTCCGCGTCAAACCCGATAACTCCGGTGTTGACCTGGCCAACGTCAAGATGTCCATGAACCCCTTCTGTGAGATCGCCGTTGAAGAAGCGGTGCGCCTGAAGGAAAAAGGTATCGCTACCGAAATCGTGGCCGTGTCTGTAGGTCCGACTGCTGCACAGGAGCAATTGCGTACTGCGTTGGCTCTGGGAGCGGACCGTGCCGTTCTGGTCGAGACCAATGAAGAGTTGAGCTCGCTGGCGATTGCGAAGCTGCTCAAGGCGGTTGTCGACAAGGAACAACCCCAGCTGGTTATCATGGGCAAGCAGGCTATTGACAGTGATAACAACCAGACGGGTCAGATGCTGGGTGCACTGACCGGCTTTGCCCAAGGGACCTTCGCTTCCAAGGTCGAGCGTGACGGTGACGTATTGAACGTGACCCGCGAAATCGATGGAGGGCTGCAGACCGTTGCTCTGAACCTGCCTGCTATCGTGACCACTGACCTGCGCTTGAACGAGCCGCGTTATGCCTCGCTGCCAAACATCATGAAGGCCAAGAAAAAGCCACTGGATGTCTTAACGCCGGACGCTCTGGGTGTTAGCACGGCTTCGACTGTCAAGACGCTGAAGGTGGAAGCACCGGCTGGCCGTCAGGCAGGTATCAAGGTGAAGTCGGTTGCTGAACTGGTCGAAAAACTCAAGAACGAAGCGAAGGTGATCTGATGGCTATTCTGGTCATTGCCGAACACAGTAATGCTGCGCTCAATGGCGCAACGCTCAATACCGTGGCTGCAGCCAAAGCCATCGGTGGTGATATTCATGTTCTGATCGCCGGTCAGAGCTGCGGTGGTGCGGCTGAAGCTGCTGCCAAAGCCGAGGGCGTTTCCAAGGTGCTGGTTGCCGATAATGCTGCTTACGCCTACCAGTTGCCAGAAAACGTGGCGCCGTTGGTTGTTGAGCTGGTTAAAGGCAATGGGTACACCCACGTACTATCGCCAGCCGGTTCGAACGGCAAGAATTTCATGCCACGTATTGCTGCGCTACTAGACGTGGATCAGATTTCCGAGATCATTTCGGTAGAAAGTCCGGATACCTTCAAGCGGCCCATCTATGCCGGTAATGCGATCGCAACCGTGCAGTCATCCGCTCCGGTAAAAGTTATTACCGTGCGCGCTACTGGTTTTGATCCGGTTGCTGCCGAAGGTGGTTCTGCCGCTATCGAAGCGGTTTCTTCCATACAGGATGCAGGTATTTCCCGCTTCGTGAACGAAGAATTGGCCACGACAGGTCGCCCGGACTTGGGCGCTGCGAAAGTGGTGGTATCGGGCGGTCGTGGTTTGCAGAACGGTGATAATTTCAAAATTCTGTACTCCCTGGCAGACAAGCTGGGTGCTGCCGTAGGCGCTTCTCGCGCAGCGGTGGACGCAGGCTTCGTACCCAACGACATGCAGGTTGGTCAAACGGGCAAGATCGTTGCGCCGCAGTTGTACATTGCGGTAGGCATCTCCGGTGCGATTCAGCACCTGGCCGGTATGAAAGACTCGAAAGTCATTGTGGCCATCAACAAGGATGAAGAGGCGCCAATCTTCCAGGTGGCTGATTATGGACTGGTAGGTGACCTGTTCGAGTTAATCCCTGAGCTTGAAAAGTCGATATAAGCAATAGCCTCCTAAAAACCCGCTCGATCGAGCGGGTTTTTTATTGGGTAGATTTTTGTTGACGGACAAATGCCTTTCAACATGACAAAATTCTGGTTTTAGGCAGCGTCATAGAGCTGTCGCCTGACTCTGCAGGAAACCAGATAGTGAAAAAATCTTATTGTTGGGCAGCTTCTGTTTTGGCCCTGTTGCTTGCCGGGTGCGCCAACGATCCCGCACCATCCGAGCAAATGAAACTAACCACCCAGGCATTCGACCAAGCCCATGACATTGGGGCGGATGACTCCATTCCTGAATACAGCCTCGCCAACGACAAGCTTGAACGGGCCCGAAAAGCCATGCGGGTTGAAGATTACAAAAAAGCTCGTGTATTGGCGGAACAGGCTGAACTCGACGCTCGCCTGGCCGAGGCCAAGGTACTCAATAGCAAGAGCCAGACACATGTGGATGAACTCAACAAGCAGATCGCCCGATTACAAAAGCGTTTGGAGAGCACGCCATGATGCGTTCGGTACTGTCGGTGGCTGGACTTGCACTGGCGTTTTCAATGATCGCAGGGTGTACGAGCAGCAGCACCACTACTCGGCAGGCGTTACAGGACGCCAAATCCAGGTATGCCACGGTCAAGACTGATTCTGACGTGCTGCGTAGCGCACCCAAGGATGTAAAAAGAGCCGAGGAAACCCTGGATAAGGCGGAGCAGCTGGCTGGCTATTGGGGAAGCAGCAAAGATGTACGCCACTTTGCCTACCTGAGCCAACGCTACAGCGATATCGCCCGAGAGCATGCAAGCCTTCGCTTGAGCCAGGACAAGGCGACCCAATTACAACTGCAGATCGAACGCCTGCAATTGCAGTTGCGGGAAAAAGAACTCCGTTCTGCACGAGAGCGTAACGTATGGCTTACCGATCAGCTGTTTAACCTGGGTACGACTCAGACAGAGCGCGGTCTCGTCATGACGCTGGGCGATGTGTTGTTTGCTCCGGGACGATCACAACTCAATCCAACGGCTAATGAAACGGTTCTCAAGCTTGCCCAGTTTCTTCAAATCAACCCCAAGCGGGAGATCCGAATCGAAGGCTACACGGATAACTCCGGTGATGAAGATCGCAATCTTTCCCTTTCCAAACAGCGTGCCCATGCCGTCGCCAAGGCCTTGAGTGCATTAGGTGTAGAGGCAGGCCGCCTTCAGGTCATTGGATATGGCGAGGATTATCCGGTGACGTCCAACGGGACGGCCGAAGGCCGCGCCAAGAATCGCCGGGTCGAAGTAGTATTTTCTGACGAAAACGGTAATTTCATACCGGCACGTTGAGCGTAAACGGCAGGTTTGAACGGCCTGCCTGTCGCGCTCATGCTTAAAAGCGGCATCCCTTGTTTCATTGTCGACTGATTATCCGTTAGCACTGGCTGTATTGTCCTAAATTTACCAAGCTGTACCGGTGCAATCTGGTAAGACGATGCTACTGTTTCGGTTCAGTGACCAAGGGAATGCGTGCCATGACGAATCTGTTGCTCTATCAACGTATCGCTCATCAGTTGGCTGAAGATATTCGCCGGGGTGTCTATCAGCCGGGCGAGCGCGTTCCCTCTGTTCGCAAGATGAGTCAGCAGTTGGGCGTCAGTCATGCAAGTGTTTTGCAAGCTTATGCCACACTGGAAGACCAAGGGCTTATCCGGGCTCGTCCCCAGTCAGGGTTTTACGTACACCAGACGCCTGCCTTGACAGCGCCTACACCTGAAATCGGCAGGGTAGAGCGACCAACCCTGGTCACTCGCGGTGACATTATCAATCAAGTGCTTCTGGAGTCCCGACGAGATGACGTGGTTCCTTTCGGGGCTGCCATTCCTAATGTGGATTTTCTACCTATCCGGGCCCTGCATCAGCAGATCAGCAAGGTGACGCGCTTTCACAGTCAGCGTGCGTTCAGCTATATGTACAGCCCGGGTTACGAGCCCTTGCGCCGCCAGGTTGCGATCCGTATGCGGGATGCCGGGGTCTCTGTAGCGCCTTCTGAGGTTGTTATTACCCATGGCTGTGTGGACGCCTTGCAGATGTCCCTGCGTGTGCTGACCAAACCGGGTGATTTGATCGCTACCGAATCGCCTACCTATTACGGCTTGCTGCAATTGGCTGATGTGCTAGGTCTCAAGGTGGTCGAGATTCCCTGTGACCCACAGACCGGCCTAAGCGTAGAGGCATTGCAGCTGGCCGCGCGGCAGTGGCCTGTAAAGGCGCTGGTCATGACCTCCCGGCTGAGCAATCCCCTGGGCAGTACAATGCCTGAGGCGCGTCAAAAGCAGCTGCTAAGGCTTGCCAATGAGCGAGACTTCATGATCATTGAGGACGATATCTACGGTGAGTTGTTCTATGAGGTCGGTGCGACGAAGGCGTTGAAGGCCCATGATCGGAACGGCAGGGTGGTCTATTGTTCAAGTTTTTCCAAGACGATCTCACCTGGTGTGCGTATCGGTTGGGTCATTGCCAATCAATACCAGTCGGACATTCAGCGCTTACAGACCTTTACCACCCACTCTGCCTGTAGTCTGACGCAAATGGGTGTAGCGGCTTATCTTGAAAATGGCGGGTATGACCGTCATCTACGCTCCATCAGGCAGGAGTACCGCAAGAATATGACGGCCTGGCAGCTGGCCGTTCAACAGTACTTCCCAGAGGGAACCCAAATGAGCCGACCTATCGGCGGCTTCATTCTCTGGGTGAGCCTTCCAGCCAGGGTCAATACGAAGGATCTCCACCTCCGGGCGTTGCAGGAGGGCATCAGCATTGCGCCAGGCATCATTTTCAGCAATACGGATCAATTCAATAATTGTATTCGGCTCAATTGCGGGATGGCGTGGAATCGACAAACCGAGCGCGCTTTGATGACGATTGGAATACTGGCCAATCAGCTCTGCCAAGAGGCTCAGGTAGCTGCTTAACGGTGTGAACTCGTTCGCCATTTTGTGAGTCTGTTTACATTAGGCGTGAAGAGGTAAAGGTGTCGATGGGCTCGACCGAGGCCGCAAGCTGGCTGCCGATGATTGGAGTGCTAGGCAATGTACCGCTGGTGCTTGTCTGGCTGACAGGGCTGCTGGTGGCTTGCCTGAAATGGCGAACGCACCGCAAGGCGAGCCTGTTATGCCTGTTGAGTATGGTCATCCTGCTTGTCTGGCTTGCAGCCTATAGCGCGCTTACGCTGGCATTGCCGGTTTTACTGCCGCTCTGGCAGATCCCACTGGCGCCAGGGTGGGCGTATGCGTTACTCAACGCCGTCGGCAACCTGGTAAACGCAGTGTGCTATGCGCTATTGCTGTGGGCCATCTTCACAGGAAGGAGTTCACGACGTTCTGCCTGAGGCTTTCTTATGAGGACTCTACGTTGGATGGTGAGTGGTCATAAGCCGTGCTGGCTGGCGCTGGTATTGATACTCAGTGGGTGTGATAAGCCGGAAAAGGAACCGCCCAAAAAGCCAGCCGAACCGCAGGCGGCCTCTGTAGAGCAGACCGCGCCAAAACCAGTATCGCCAGCAGCTTCCCATGCCAAGCCAGTACCGGACACTTCGGCCCGGCAGGAACCCATCCTAACCTCCCGTGTCCCTGAAAGCTTTGATGAGGAGCCTGTGCCGGCTCCTCAGCCGGACAAAAAGCCTGAGCTGGTTATTGAAAAACCAAAGCCCAAACCGGTGCCCAAGACTGTAAAACAGAAGCTTCCCGAACCGGAGGAGCCACTCAAGGTTGACCTGAGTATTCCCAAAGAACTTATCGAGAGCGCAGTGCCTGTTACAGCAGAGCAAAAGGAGCCGACGGGCATGCTTCCTCCGCTGTTCGACAAGCATGAGGAGAATGATCGATTCAACCTGAGCGGTCGAATACTAAATCGTGAACGCTCAGATGATTTCGAAGGTGCTGAGTTGCAGTTTGAGTTCAGGCGCTAAGTCACAACTTAGGATACCTAGCGATTCCGGGCATCTTTGGCGTCCATCTCCGCGTTTCGCTGACGGATCCGCTGACGCTGCTCATCGGTGAGCTCTACCTTGTTGGCCGAGCTGCGAAGCATCAACAGGCTACCTACAATCGAGCCCACCGCAATAATCAAGAAAAGCCAGGCATACCAGGGCATGGTGCAGTCCTCCGTGCAAATGAAACAGTCTATGCTGCTTAGACCCGTCTAGGCAGTAGGAGTGCTTTTAAGCAAGGGTAAAACGCTATCGTCTTTCAAGTTGACCCCGGTCAGTTTTAGCTTTAAGGCCTGCTTGATCAGGTAGTCGAGTTTATGAACCGCCAAGCGGTACGGTAGCCCCTCGGGCCGTACATTGGAAATACAGTTACGCTCGCTATCCATACGTCCGCGGCGGGGCTGGCAGGTAACGTATAATCCGAGGCTGTCAGGCGATGTAAGACCAGGTCGCTCTCCGATCATCACGATTACCAGCTGGGCATTGAGCCGCTCTCCAATCTCGTCACCCAAGGCCACGCGGGCTTGCTCGGCAATGACCACGGGTATTTGGGACCAGTCGGTATCGAAACGCTCCTTTAGTAGCTCAAGTATGGGAACTGCATGGCTACTGGCCGCAAAGGACGACAGCCCGTCGGCAATGACGATAGCGATGTCTGGGGCAGGCGCTTCAGCCATTAACTGCTCACGGCTGGCGATATCCAGCATTCGGCCATGATCCGGGCGTAATAGATACTGCTGCCGATCCGCAGCCTGGCTGTGTACATGAATCGTGCGAAAACCTTTTGACTGGAGTTGCTCGCTCAGCATATGGACATCCAGCGGATGGTGTACGGCATCTCTTGCCTGCGCATGAGCCAGGCCGAATCGGAGTACTTCCGCCGTGGGAAGGCTTGAGCCAACACGGCCCAATGCTATACGTGCCGACGTATGGGTGCGCAGTTCGTCCCAGGGGTTTGTCTGGACCAGCGTAGGTTTGGCGGTTGTCATCATGCGGCTCCCGGCAGGTGGGGCAGGGCACGTAGCAGCTGGTGCTCGCGGTTGATGTCTCGTAGCTGTCCGGAGGGCTCTGTAATGGACATGCGGGTCAGCCAGGCTTCAAATTCGGGGGCACGCCTTAAATCCAGTACGCTCCGCAGATAAAGTCCGTCATGAAAGGAAGTGCTCTGGTAGTTGAGCATAATGTCGTCAGCGCCTGGAATGCCCATGATGTAGGTCAACCCGGCGACACCCAAAAGCGTCATGAGTGTGTCCATGTCATCCTGATCCGCTTCGGCATGGTTGGTGTAGCACACGTCGCAGCCCATCGGGACGCCCAGCAGCTTGGCGCAGAAATGGTCTTCAAGGCCGGCCCGGATGATCTGCTTTCCATCGTAGAGGTACTCGGGACCGATAAAGCCAACCACCGTATTGGTCAGCAGCGGTTTGAACGTCCGCGCGACCGCGTAAGCACGTGCTTCGCAGGTCTGCTGGTCAACACCATGGTGTGCGCTGGCAGAGAGGGCACTGCCTTGACCTGTCTCGAAATACATGACGTTATCGCCCAGCGTGCCCCGCTTGAGTGAACGGGCCGCATCATGCGCTTCCTGTAACAGGCTCAGCGTTACACCAAAGCTATCGTTGGCCTTTTGCGTGCCGGCAATGGATTGAAAGACTAGATCAACCGGGGCGCCTTTTTCGATCGCCTTGATTTGGGTGGTGACGTGGGTCAGTACACACGTCTGCATGGGAATATCAAAGTGCTGACGCAGCTCATCCATCATCTCCCACAGCGGCGTCAACGTTGAAAGCGAGTCACTGGCCGGATTGATACCGACAACGGCATCGCCTGCACCGTAGAGCAAGCCATCCAGCATGCTGGCCGCAATGCCTTGCAAATCGTCAGTAGGGTGATTGGGTTGCAGGCGCACCGAAAGATGGCCAGGTAAGCCTATCGTATTGCGGAAGCGGGTTATGACCTGGCATTTTTTGGCTACCAGGATCAGATCCTGATTGCGCATCAGTTTGCTGACAGCGGCGGCCATTTCAGGCGTGATGCCTGGCGAGACCGCTGTCAGGGTTTTGCTGTCCGTACTGTCGAGCAGGAGCCAGTCACGAAAATCGCCTACGGTGAGATGACTGATAGGGGCAAATGCAAACGCGTCGTGACTGTCGATGATCAGGCGTGTTACGTCGTCCTGCTCGTAGGGAATCAAGGCCTCCTCAAGAAAGCGTTTGAGCGGGACATCCGCCAACGCGATCCTGGCAGCCATACGCTCCTCTGCCGAGCCGGCTGCAAGCCCGGCCAGTTCGTCACCCGAGCGCGCCGGACTGGCCTTGGCCAGAAGTGTCTTGAGGTCTTCGAAGCGATAGGCCTGATGGCCGATGATGGTCTGGTAGATCATACACACTCCGGTTCTGTGACTGTCTCAGAGGGCCATCCCGAGGACAAGTGCTATCAGGCTCATATGGCGTTGACCTTCAGCAGGCTATCCGTGGGCGCCTGGGCACGCTGGCGTGCGGTAAAAAGAAAGTAGACGAAGCCGACGCCCATGAAGGTCAGGAAGACGAGGCCTATGACTGGGTTGAACCATGCCATGGCGACCAGGCAGACCAGTGCAATGGCCAATGCCAACGCGGGTACGAAAGGGTAGCCGGGCGCACGGTAACTGCGCGGCAGGTTAGGTTCGGTGCGGCGCAGCCTGAACAGGCTCAGCATGCTCATGATGTACATGACGATGGCACCAAATACCGACATAGTAATCATGGCGGCAGTCAACGACATGCCTTGGAGGTTGATGAGCCCGTCGCTATAGATAGCCGCAACGCCCACGACCCCACCTGCAATGATGGCGCGATGGGGCGTCTGGAAGCGTGACAGTTTGGCGAGTCCGACGGGCAGATAGCCTGCTCGCGCCAAGGCAAAGAACTGGCGGGAGTATCCCAGAATGATTCCGTGGAAGCTGGCTACCAGACCAAACAGGCCGATCCATACGAGCATGTGTAGCCAACCGGAATTTTCGCCTACCACCATCTTCATGGCCTGCGGTAAGGGATCATTGATGTTGGAAAGCGTACGCCAGTCTCCAACGCCACCTGCGAAAAGCATGACGCCAATGGCCAGTACCACCAGTGTCAGAATGCCCGTCGTGTAGGCTTTGGGAATGGTGCGCTTGGGATCCTTGGCTTCTTCGGCCGCCATTGCAGCGCCTTCGATGGCAAGAAAGAACCAGATTGCGAAAGGGATGGCAGCAAAAATGCCAGTAATGGCGGGCATACCGAAGGTATCCGAGCCTGCCCAGCCATTAAGACCAAAATTGGCGAAGCTGAAACCGGGTGCTACTACGCCCATGAAGACCAGCAGCTCCAGAACGGCCAGTACGGTCACGACCAGCTCAAAGGTGGCTGCCAGCTTTACGCCCAGAATATTGAGTGTCATGAATGTGATGTAGGCGCCTACGGCTGCAAGTTTGGGATCAAGCGCAGGGTACTGAACATTCAGATAAGCGCCGATGGCCATGGCGATGGCAGGCGGTGCAAAGACAAATTCGATTAGCGTGGCAAGGCCGGCAATCAGACCGCCTTTCTCGCCAAAGGCACGGCTGCTGTAGGCAAAAGGGCCTCCTGCATGGGGAATGGCTGTGGTGAGTTCGGTAAAGCTGAAAATAAATGTGGTATACATGGCGGCGATAATAAGCGCCGTTACCAGAAAGCCGAGCGTTCCGGCTACGCCCCAGCCGTAACTCCAGCCGAAATACTCCCCCGAAATGACCAGGCCTACAGCGATACCCCAGAGATGCAAGGTGCCCAAGGCGGGTTTTAATTGTGTAGTCATCTTGTCTTCTCACCGAGTGGGTTCACGGGTAACCATTGCAGCGAGCATGCCAGCCTGTTATTGGCTTTTTGGCGGCTTTCTAACACCATAGCTGCCCAAACGTAGGGCGCCAGCCAAAAAGTGACTCTTTGTTTTGGTGCATGGGTGTAGCAGACAAGCAATCCTTTTGCCGGGAAATGGCTTTCTGCGACAATAGGGCTTCCCTGGATTCATATGTGAGAGTGCCATGCCTGCTTGCCAGACACCGATTATTGTCGCCCTGGATTTTCCTACTGCCGAGGGCGCCCTGGCGTTGGCGGATCAACTCGATCCGGCGCAGTGCCGCGTCAAAGTGGGCAAAGAGCTGTTTACTTCCCACGGCAGACCTGTCATCGAAGCGCTGCATGCCAAGGGCTTCGAGGTCTTTCTGGATCTCAAATTTCATGACATTCCCAATACCACAGCCATGGCCGTCAAGGCTGCTGCCGAGCAGGGCGTCTGGATGGTGAACGTCCATTGCTCGGGCGGTTTGCGTATGATGACAGCCTGCCGGGAGACGCTCGACACCCTTTCCGGTCCCAAGCCACTGCTTATTGGCGTGACGGTGCTGACCAGCATGGAGCGCGAAGACCTAGCAGGTATCGGTCTGGACATCGACCCCAAGGAGCAAGTCCTGCGTCTGGCCGGATTGGCTGAGCGCGCTGGCATGGACGGGCTGGTATGTTCGGCTCAGGAAGCCTCTTCGCTCAAGGCTGCTCACCCCAGCCTGCAGCTGGTCACTCCGGGTATTCGCCCGGCAGGCAGTGCGTTGGATGATCAGCGTCGTATTCTTACACCTCGTGAGGCGCTGGAGGCCGGATCCGACTATCTGGTGATCGGCCGCCCCATCAGTCGCGCCAGTGATCCTGCTGCGGCATTGACGGCAATCCTAGCTGATCTACGCTGAAATCAGGAGATGCTCGCATGGCTCGCTCTAGCATGAGCGTTGCCTGCGAGCGTCACAAAAGATTTCAAGCCCTGTTCTTCGCTTGTACGGTTCAAGTAGCATCGGGCTGTTCAAAAGGAGAACGTAATGCACGCGCAACTGGAAACCTGTCTCCAAGCAGTCGACAGGGTCCTGCTCGGCAAGGACAAGCAAGTCCGCCTGGCCATGACCTGCCTGCTCGCCAAAGGTCACTTACTGATTGAAGACTTGCCCGGTATGGGCAAGACCACGCTGAGCCATGCCCTGGCCAAGGTGCTTGGTCTTTCGTTTCAACGTATTCAGTTCACGTCCGATCTGTTACCTGGCGATATCCTGGGTACCTCTGTCTTTGACAAGGACACCGGGCAGTTCGTCTTTCATCAGGGCCCGGTTTTTACCGAGTTGCTATTGGCTGACGAAATAAACCGGGCAACGCCAAAAAGCCAGAGTGCACTACTGGAGGCGATGGAGGAGGGGCAGGTCACTATTGAGGGTGCGACTCGCCCACTACCGGAGCCGTTCTTTGTCATCGCGACCCAGAATCCTGTTTCCCAGGGGGGAACGTTTGCACTGCCCGAGTCCCAGCTGGATCGCTTTTTGATGCGGCTTTCGCTGGGCTATCCAGGCCGCGCAGCCGAGCGAGCATTGCTGTTGGGTGGGTCGGGTAGAGACCAGCTTCCCAGGCTGGAGCCCCTGCTGGATCATCGGCAGCTGGCTGCTATCCAGAACGAAGTGCCCAATATCCATGCCAGCGATGCGGTGGTGGACTATGTGCTGCGTCTGGTCGAAGCAACCCGTACGCAACCTAACTTTGCCCTGGGTCTCTCACCAAGAGGCAGTCTGGCGCTGCTGGGTGCCGCCCGCGCCTGGGCGCTGTTGGACGGTCGTGACTATGTAATTCCTGAGGATGTTCAGGTTGTCTTGCCTGCCGTAGCCGGACATCGTCTGCGGGATCAGGCTGATCCTGCCGGTCATGGGGGCGGGGCGCTGGTCCAATGGCTGCTCCGTGAAGTCCCGGCACTCTGACGCTTATGAAGACAGGTTCTTTCCGTCGTCAGTGGAGCGCCTGGCTCGATCGACGCATACCCGCTGCGCCATCCATGGTATTGCACCAGAAGCGCATTTTTATCCTTCCCACCCGCCAGGGCACAGCGTTTGGCGTTGCGTTGATTTTGATGCTGCTTGCAGCCATCAACTACCAGAACAGCTTGGCGTACGGCCTGACGTTTCTGCTGTTTTCGGTTGGGATCGTCACCATCCTGCATACCTATCGAAATCTGGCGGGACTGCGGTTGACGGCAGCTGGGTCAGCGCCAGCGTTCGTCGACGAGCCCGTGCGGTTTCGGGTGCGTCTGGACGATGAAGGGCGCGCCCATCAGGCCATTGCAATCGGGTGGGGTAAGGACACGCTTCAATACACCGATGTCGAGGCAGGTAGCGCCAGTGAGTTGGACCTCTTCCTGACACCCGTGAGGCGGGGATGGTTGAGGCCCGGCAGGCTGCGGGTAGAAAGCCGATTTCCGCTGGGGCTGATGGTGGCATGGAGCTGGCTTGATCTGGAGCAGAAAGCCTTGATCTACCCAAAACCGATACCGGGTGATTTGCTGTTGCCGGCGGGTCTTGACGTAGACGCTGACGAAGGTGCCCGCACTCAAGGGCAGGGTGCTGATGATTTTCTGGGACTCAGACCTTACCAACCAGGGGACTCACGTCGCCGGCTGGACTGGAAAGCGTACTCGCGTGGACAGGGCCTATTGGTCCGGGATTTCGCCATGCTGACAGGCAGTGATTTATGGCTCGACTTTTCTGTATTGGACGGAGATGTCGAAGCACGACTATCCCAACTGTGCCACTGGGTTCTGGTTTGCTCCGCCAAGCAGCAACGGTTTGGGCTGCGCTTACCAGGAACCGTGCTGGGCCCTGATACCGGTGAGGCACATCAGTCGGCATCGCTCAAGGCACTGGCTCTGTTCGGACAGCCCTCATGACAGCCGTTCAACCTATCCCCCGTATCGCGCTGACCTGGTTGCTGGTTGCCCAGGCATTAGTCATTGCGCCCCACTTGTTCCATCTGCCGTTCTGGATCGTCGGGCTGTGGCTGGGGTGCGCGTTCTGGCGTATTCAGCAGTTCAGGATGAGGGCTCGGGCACCTACCCGGATTGAAAAAGCCGGCTTGCTGATTGTAGCTGCCGCTAGTGTCTGGTTCGCCCAGGGTACGGTGATCGGGCTGGACGGCGGAACCGCGCTGCTCATCTCAATGTTTGTGCTCAAGCTGGTCGAAATGAACACAAGGCGGGATGCCTTGGTAGTGATCTTTCTGGGCTTTTTTGCGATTGTCATTGCTTACCTGTTTGATGACAGCTTTCTTGCCGCCTTGTATAGCCTGTTGCCCATCTCTATGCTGCTGGCGGCGCTCATTGGCCTCCAACAGAGCGGCATGGCGCATCGGCCATGGCCTACCTACAGGTTGGCCGGAAGCCTGGTGCTTCAGGCACTGCCACTCATGCTCGTGTTGTTTCTCTTTTTTCCACGCATGGGACCGTTGTGGTCAATGCCACAATCGGGTGACAAGGCCGTAACGGGGCTTTCGGACAATATCGCTCCCGGCGAGATTGCCGAACTTTCCCAATCTGCCGAGCGGGCATTTCGAGTCAGCTTCGAAGGGACGCCTCCGCTACGCAATACGCTTTACTGGAGAGCAGTAACTTTCGAGCGCTTCGATGGCCAGCGCTGGTCGGTCAGCCAGGAAACTGCCTACAGCACCGTTCCACAATGGCAACCGGCTGGCGTTGCTATTCACTACACGGTGGTTATGGAGCCAAGCCAGAAGCCTTGGCTGTTTGCGCTAGACGTGCCGCAAACCAATCAGAGTGACGTCAGGCTGGTCGGAGATTTCCACCTGCAACGCCGAAGACCCGTTGATACGCCTTTGATGTACGAGGCGACATCATGGCCGCAAGTGATACGCGAGGAAGCTATAAATCCGGCCAACTCACGGCGCGCACTGCAACTACCTACCAACAACGACCTGCAAGCGCGTGCCTGGATTAAAGATCTGCAGCAGCGCTATCCCGAGCCTCAGGCATTGGCAGAGGCGATACTGCGCTATTTTCGTGAGGAGCCTTTTATTTACACCCTCAAACCGCCAGTCGGGGGGACGAATGCTATCGATGCCTTTCTCTTTGAGCATCGTCGTGGCTTTTGCGCCCATTATGCTGGTGCGATGACATTTCTCCTGCGTGTCGCCGGTATCCCTGCACGTATGGTGGCGGGTTATCAGGGAGGAGAATACAACCAGGCAGGCAATTACTTGACGGTCCATCAATTTGATGCACACGCCTGGGTAGAGTACTGGGTTTCCGGAAAAGGCTGGGTAAGCGCCGACCCTACGGCCCAAGTCGCGCCCGAGCGGGTAGAGCGTGGCCTTGAGGATGCGTTGTCAAGTGCACGAGGTGAAGGTGCTTTTCTAGAGTCGTCACCCTTCTCACCGATGCGCTATCGACAACTCGCCTGGCTTAACGAAGCCCGGATGGCGTGGGACAGGCTCAACTATGGCTGGCAACGCTGGGTTCTAAATTATCAGGCTGAGACGCAAGGCGACCTGCTGCGGAATTGGTTTGGCAAGGTCGATAGTGCCACGTTTGTTGCGACGCTTGTTGGCGGTGGGGGACTGTTGATGGGGCTATTGGCGGTATGGCTGCTCAAACCCTGGAAACAGGCAACTGACCCACAAACACGGCTATTCAATCAGTTCGAACGAGTGGTAAGGCGCTACGGACTGACTCGTGAGAAAGCTGAAACCGTCCGTCATTTCATGCAGCGTACTATTCAACGACTCCCTCACCAGCAAGGCGAAATTGAAGCGTTCTGCCTGACCTTCGAACGCCAGCGCTACAGCCGCGAAACTGTGGATGAACATCTTCTTAAAGCGCAGCTAAAGGCTTTGAAAAACGCTCTAAGAGCTTCAAAAAGCGCTAATCAGGCCTAGATAGAGCGCTCGATCAGCTGACAAAAAGCGAGTGGGACTTCTTGCTCGGCTCGTGAAACTGGATCGCCATTGCCGCTACGATACCTACGACGCCCACTGCAACACTGGTAAGACTATGGCACAGCAGGCCGCTGGTAACAGTCAGCGCAGACAGGCTGACAAGCGGGACCGACAGCATCAGTGCCGTATCGCGTGAGGAGGCCCGATTCATCATATGGCGCATGATTGCACTCCTGTTAATTGATACACTTACTGTAAGGGCTTTGATAATGTGGTCGCGAATCGTTCCTCACTATCAAAGCCATAGATTGCTTGTGCTTAAAGCTTGAGCTGTTGGATGGCCCTGTTCAGGTCGCCCGCCAATGCGGCCAGCTCCTGACTGGTTGCCGATGCATCGGATGTCTGCCGTACGGTATGCTCGGTAACGTCTCGTATACCGACCACTGAGCGGCTCATTTCCTCTGCTACGTGAGACTGCTGCTCGGCGGCAACCGCAATCTGCGTGTTGCTGTCGCGCATCTGCGCCACGGCTCCAGCAATCGCCGCCAAGGCCTGTCCGGCTTCGGCAGCTTCTTCAACACATCCATCTGCTTTGATCGAACTTTCGTTCATGAATTCAACCGCATCGCGCGTTCCTGCCTGAAGCGTTGCAATCATCTGAGTGATTTCGTTGGTTGAATCCTGTACACGCTGTGCCAGATTACGGACCTCGTCAGCCACGACGGCAAACCCGCGACCCATTTCGCCCGCGCGAGCTGCTTCAATGGCGGCATTGAGTGCCAGCAGGTTTGTCTGTTCGGCAATACCATGAATGACGCTGACGACGCTGCTGATTTTCTGGCTGTTGTCAGCCAGATGCTGGATCATTTCAGCCGTCTGCTGAACGCCCTGGGAAAGTCCGGAGATCGACTGGCTGACGCGCTCGACTACGGCCTGTCCGGCACCGGCTAAACGATCGGCTTCCTTGGATTGATCCCGAGTGTCGGCGGTGTGCTGGGCGATGTGATGGACCGTTGCAGACATCTCATTGATGGCTGTTGCCGTCTGGTCCGTTTCGCTCTGCTGATTCAACATGCCGCGCTGTACTTCCCGCATCGTGCTGGCCAGACGTGCTGCGCCCTCATCCAGTCGAGTGGCGGTCTCGGTCACCGTCATGACAATACGTTGATAGCCCCCCTGCATTGCATTGAACGCGTTGGCCATCTGGCCGACTTCGTCACGGCTGTTGAGCGGTACTCGTGCCGACAGGTCACCACTGCGCTCTACGTGCAGCATGACATCCTTGAGTGTATGCAGGTTGGTCAGGATGAAACGGATCAGAAGCTGAGAGGCGCACAGTAGTACCAGCATTAGCACGAAAACGGCCACACCGTATTCGAAGGCGCGATGCATAAAGACCTCGCCAAAGCTCACCCGCTCCACGGTTATGGCAAACGGCTGACCATCGGAGGTCTGGGCAACCCAGGCTCCTGCCAGCGCTTCGCTGCGCTCCAGTTCCACCCAGTCCCGCTTTCCACTCAGCGAGACTGCATCGACTCCAAGGCGCGCTAGCGCAGCGGTGTCGTTGAGTTTCACCGCTGTGTCTGTAACCGGGAATTGAGCAGCCGCTAACGTCGATAGATGGCTGGCTTCCAGTCTGGCAGCGTTCTGACCGGCATCAAGGCGGGCATTCTGCTCAAGATGCATGGCAAACAAGACCAGTAACAACGTCGTAAAGAAAGCAACGGCGTTGACGGCCCAGAATTTGTACTTCAGGGAAATGTCTCGAATCCAACCACTCATGGAATGTTGTGTCCGTAACGGGAGTTTTTCCAGCATAGAGCCGGAACAAAATGTCGAAGCGGTCTATAGAAGCGACCGCTTCTTTCCACTCAGGTTAACGGCACAATAAAGAGCAGCTTTAGGTCGGATCTTCAAAACTCGCGTCAATCACCGGCAGGTTGAAAAACTGCCGGGCTGTGACTGTGGTATGTGCGGCGAGGGCCTGAGGCGACTCGTGACGATGGCGAGCCACTTCATGCAGTACTTCAGTCAGGAATGCTGGTTCGTTATGCCCACTCTTGGGTTTGGGGCGTAGCGTGCGCGGTAGCAGATAAGGCGCGTCGCTTTCCAGCATCAGGCGGCCCATGGGAATGTCATTCATCAGCGGATGAAGGTGTGTACCGCGACGCTCGTCACAAATCCAGCCGGTAATACCGATGTGCAGGTCCAGATCCAAGTATTGATAGAGGGCCTGTTTTTCGCCGGTAAAGCAGTGCACGACAGCCGCGGGAAGCTTGTCGCGAAAATCGCGTATAATGGCCAGCAGACGTTCGCTGGCGTCTCGTTCATGCAGGAAGACCGGAAGTTGTAGTTCAACGGCTATGGCCAGTTGTTCTTCAAGCGCTTTCTCTTGCACGGAGCGGGGAGCAATGTCGCGGTTGAAGTCCAGTCCGCATTCGCCAAGAGCACGTACTTTCTGCTCTTTTGCCAGCGCCTTGAGGCTGTTACCTGTCGTGGCGGTCCAGCTTGCTGCTTCGTGTGGATGAATGCCGGCTGTTGTAAACAGCGTGTTCGAGTCATCCAGCGTGCGGCAAAGTTCGAGCGCAGCCTCGCTTTCAGCAAGGCTTGTGCCGGTCAGTACCATTTGAACGACACCCGCTGTGCGCGCTCGCTCAATAACGGCTTCGGCTTCTCGCGCCAGGCTGGGATGAGTCAGATTGACGCCGATGTCGATCAGTTGCATGAGAAATACCTAATAAACGGTGGCCAGCTGAGTATCAGTCTGTCCATTTAATAAAAAAGTCGATCATGAACAGGATTATGTCGGTGTTCATGGGTAGTTCGGCTTCCATTGCCTCCTGGAAAGGGAGGGCGTCGTTGCGCCTTGTCTTGCGCTTGGCCAACCATGGAGAACCGGATGGCGCGTCATCTTATTGTTGTGTGTTGTCTGCTGTTGTTGTCACCTTTTCCTGCCCAGGCACGGGTCGGAAGTACAGAGCACTGGAAGCAGGAGAAGACCGTACGTGACCTGTCTGCGATTCGAACTGCAGGCGTGCTGCGTGTCCTGGTCAATCAGAACCGTAACAGCTCCGGCGAACTGGACGGCAAGCCCATCGGCATAGAGTACCGTCGTCTTGATGCCTTCGAGCAGTATCTCAACGCCAAGGGCAAAAAGACTCAGCCGCTCAAGGTTGTTTTCATCCCAAAGCCTAAAGAGGAATTACTGGCTGCGCTAGAGCGGGGTGAGGGTGATATTGCTGCTCCGGGTGAGCTGTTTTCGGGGCCTATCGGGACCAAGATCGTACGCAGCCATCCACTGATGACCAATACGCCACTTGTAGTCGTCAGCCGATCAGGGCAGCGTCGCTATACTCGTCTGGATCAGCTGTCTGGTCGCCAGCTCACTCTGCCAGCCGGTAGCGCAGCCGAACCCGCGTTGCGCGAGCTGAATGCGCAACTGGCTAAGCGTAAGCTCAAGCCCATCGAGCTTGAGCGGGTTGACTCCAGCCTGGGTGTTGAGGATGTGCTGGAAATGGTTTCCGCTGGAATCTTCTCCCTTACGGTCGTTGAACAGCCTATTGCAGACCGCTGGGCCAAGGTCTTGCCCAAGCTTCATGTAGAGCGGCGGCTAGTAGTGGCCAAGCAGCAGGATATGACTTGGTTTGTCCGGCGCGATACCCCTGAACTGCGTAAAGCGGTGAATGGCTTTCTTGCTGGACATCGTATGCCGACCGGCAGCGATGTGGCGTTTCAAAAGGCCTACAAAGGCAGTTCCAAGGTCCGGAATCCGTTAGGTGCAGACGATCACCAGCGGCTTACCGAAGTTCGTCCGGTCCTGAAGCGATACGCGAACACTTACAATCTGGATTGGCTAACCCTGGCGGCTATGGCTTACAAGGAATCAGGTCTGGATGGCGCTGCCAAAGGTAGCGGTGGCGCAACAGGGCTGATGCAAATTACACCATCGGCGGCCCGAAGCGTTGGGGTCAAGAATATTCGCACGGTTGACGGCAATGTGCAGGCTGCTGCTCGCTACATGGCAAAGCTGCGCCGCCAATTCTTTTCAAGCCGCACGCTGGATGAGCGTGAGCGTCGGGCTTTTGTTCTCGCAGCTTACAACCTGGGACCAGAGCGGGTTCAGCGGCTGCGGACCGAAGCGAAGCGACAGGGGCTTAACCCTAACAAGTGGTTCTTTCAGGTCGAGCGAATTGCCTCTGAAAAATATGGGATGGGCGTCGTCAATTACGTCAGCAGCGTCAATAAATACTATCTGGCGTATGCCCGCGAGCGTGACCGGCTGGAAGAGGGCAAGCGCAGCATCCGTATTACCAGTCGTTAATCCGGTTGGCAAACCGCCGTGCTTGACAGCATGAGTACCGCTTGCCTAGGATTCGAATGCGCCGATTTAAACAGCAACTTGCGGGGCGCGAGTCTATCGAGACTCAAAAAATACCGCTAAAGCGCTGGCCGGTGATTGCCTCACCGCTGACCAGCGGGACTTATGAGGCGGATACCATCACCATGACCATTTCCCACTGCCAATTGCGCCTGACCCCCATTACTCACGGATCGCTCAGCTCGCATCCTTCCATTTTGCTTGGCGGACTGCATCAGCCCACACTGCTCCGGTATCTGGAAGGCTGGACAAGGCGTTGGCCTGCTTCTCGCTCCTTCCAGATCCGTTTTGCCCAGCAACCGCAGGAGTTGAGCCAATTTGCCAAGGACATGTTTGACTTCGCCGTCATCGAAGCGCCTTCCAGGGACCAGGCGGCTGCGGTCGTGCATGAATTGACACGGATCGCCCGGCAAGGCGTGATTACCCGGCGTCAGGGGTAATCAATTTCTACGATGTACCAGCGCTTCTCGCCGGTTGGTGTCTGCACGGTAATTTCCGCATCCAGCGGTTTACCGACCATGGCACGAGCCAGCGGGGCGTCGATGCTGATCTGGTTGAGTTTTATGTCGAACTCATCCGGTCCTACGATTCGATAGCGAGCCTGTTCACCCTCGTCATCTTCCAGGGTTACCCAGGCGCCAAAATACACCTTGTTGGGATCTGCCGGCCGCTCGCTGATAACCTTGAGATTCTCCAATCGCTTACGCAAAAAACGTACACGGCTATCGATTTCACGCAGCATTTTCTTGCCATAGGTGTACTCGGCATTCTCTGAACGATCACCCTGGGCCGCCGCTTCGCTCACGGACTGCGTAACTTGTGGTCGACGGACATTCCAGAGCTCATGCAGCTCGGCGCGCAAGCGCGCTTCGCCTTCGGGCGTAATCAAAGGGGTGCCTGCACTACGAGGTGGTCGGTATCGACTCATACATCCATTCCATATAAAAACCTGATTAACCTTCCCGCAGAATGCGTAGCGGACTGACCGTCAATGCCCGTCTCGTTCCCAAAAGACCGGCTGCAGCAATCATTGCTGCGCCTATCAGGGGAAGCAGCAAAAGCCATGGGTGTGGTTGCCATGGCATATCGAACACAAGGCGATACAGCAAAGCTGTAATGATCTCACACCCTAATGCTGCCAAAAGTCCACTGGTTGCGCCAAGCAAGGCAAATTCAACCCGGCGGGTGCGTATCAGGAGTCGTCGCTCTGATCCCAGTGCCCGCAAAAGTGCACCCTGGCGTATGCGCTCATCCAGTGTGGATTGAAGACCGGCAAACAAGACCGTCATTCCAGCGGCCAATACAAAGAGCAAGACGAATTCTACCGCAATGGTTACTTGGCCCAGGATGCTGCGTAGTTGCGCAAGGATCGCATCGATAGGCAGTAACGTCGCGGCTGGAAACTGACGTGCCAACTCAACCATGGCCCGGTCATGGCCAGGCGGAATGTAAAAGCTGGTGAGATAGGTGACGGGAACATTGGTAAACGTTCCCGTCTGAAAGATCATGAAGAAATTGGGCTGAAAATTATTCCAGTCCACGGTTCGCAGACTACTCACCTGCACCTCTATGATCTTGCCGGCAATATTGAAGCTGAGATGATCGCCTATCCCTACCTTGAGGCTCTTGGCTAGTTCTGCTTCTACGGATACGCCCGGCAGATCACGTGTTGGAGGTGTGGCGTCCCACCACCGTCCGGCAGTGATGACATTACCTGAGGGTAGTGTGTCAGCCCAGGTAAGACTAAGGTCGCGACGCGTGGCGCGGTCTCCGCGTGACTCGCTTTCTACGACCTCGCTGGCAGGCTCGCCATTGATCAACACCAAACGACCCTGCACGATGGGATATAACGGTTTCGGATTGGGCGACAGCTGGCTGATCTGTGCCGCAAAGGCGTCCTTCTCGGCAGGCAGGATATTGAGTGCAAAATAATTGGGGGAGTCCGCTGGCAGCTGGTCCTGCCAGCGGTCCAGTATTTCTCCGCGCAACAAGGCGATAAGCGCCATCGCCAACAAAATCAGCCCAAATGCCAGGGCCTGTCCGGCAGCAGCGACTGGATGACGAAGCAATTGGCCCAGCCCCAAACGCCAGGCAAGCGGTGCCGAGGCTAGCATGCGGCGTAATCCTTTCAAGCCCAGCAGCATTAGTCCGCCAAGCACTACTGTGGCAGCCAGTCCGCCACCTAGCAGTGCCAGGGTTAGCCTGAGGTCCAGCGATAACCGCCACATGATCAGCCCTAAGGCCAGCAGGGCAGTACCATAGACGATCCAGCTTCTAGGAGGGACAGGAAGAAGGTCGCTGCGCAGAACGCGCAGGGGCGGGACTCGGCCAAGTGCAGCCAGGGGCGGCAACGCGAAACCAGCAAGCGCGATCAGGCCCGTCCCCATACCCGCAAGTGCTGGAAATAGTCCTGCACTGGGAATCGTTGCGGGCAGCAATCCTGCCATCAGGTGGAACAACAGGAATTGGGCAAGCCAGCCCAGTACAGCGCCCAGTACGCTGGCCAGCAGCCCAAGCATGGCCAGTTGCACGCTATACAGAATCAAGGCTTCCCGGCGCGAAAGCCCAAGGCAGCGGAGCAGAGCGCTTGCGTCGAAGCGCCTGACTGCGAAGCGATTGGCCGACATGGCCACGGCCACGCCAGCCAACAACACGGCGGCGAGGCTCGCTAATCCCAGGTAGCGTTGCGCTCGGTCCAGGGCGCTGCCGAGCTGACGATTACCGTCGCGTGGGTCCTCGATTCGCTGATTGACATCGAGACTACGTTCGAGCGTTGCCCGGTAACGCTCCAGCTGATCGGTCGCTCCACTCCAGAGGTCTCGGTAGCGAACCCGGCTGCCCGGCTGGATGACTTCAGTGGCCGGCAGGTCTGCACTGTTCATCAGGACACGTGGCGTCAAACTGTAAAAGTCCCCAGCGCGATCGGGTTCGTAGGTCAGGATGCGAGAGATACGTAGTGTTTTACGACCAACATCGATCGTGTCACCTATCTTCAGTTCAAGTGCCGGTAACAGACGAGCCTCGACCCAGGCCTCCCCAGAATCTGGAAGGCCTCCAACTGTTTCCTGACCTTGTGGAGTGAACGTGCTCTTGAGCTGTCCCCTGAGCGGATAGGAGCCGCTGACGGCTTTGACGCTGGACAGTTGAATGGCCTGTTCACCGGCAATGACGCTGGAAAACTCTATGGTTTGAGCATGTTTCAGCCCTTGGGCAAGGCCGGCATCGATCTGCTCCTGATGAGCTGCCGAGGTACCTCGCAGTGCCAGGTCACCGCCTAGAAACTCCGTGGCCCTCAACACCATGGCTTCGTTCAGGCGAGCCGTGAAATAACCGATCGCACAGCTTGAGGCAACCGCAATCACCAGTGCAAAGAAGAGCACTCGCAGCTCTCCGGCTCGAACTTCTCGCATAAGCTGCCGGCTGGCTTGACGCAATAATCGGAAGAAGGGGAGGCGAGTCATTCAGGCCTCCAATGTGACTAGGCGGCCGCTTTCCAGACGTATCAGACGATTGCATCGCTGCGCGAGTCGCTCATCATGGGTCACCAGCACCAGGGTGGTTCCAAGCTCTGTGTTCAGTTCGAACAGCAGGTCACTGATACGGGCGCCAGTAGTAGTATCCAGGTTCCCGGTAGGCTCGTCGGCAAACAATACCTTGGGGTTAGCAGCGAACGCCCGTGCGATGGCGACTCGTTGCTGCTCGCCTCCAGAAAGCTGGCGCGGATAATGACTCAGGCGATGCCCCAGATTGACTCGTTCCAGAAGAGACTCGGCGCGATCACGCGCATTTTTGTAACCTTCAAGCTCCATGGGGAGCATGACATTTTCTAAAGCGGTCAGGCTGTCGAGCAGTTGAAACGACTGAAAAACGAATCCGACATGCTCGGCACGTATTCGCGCACGCTCATCCTCTGACAATGCGGCCAGAGCATGTCCCGCCAGAACAACATCTCCCTCACTCGGCTGATCTAACCCGGCCAACAGGCCTAGCAGAGTGGATTTGCCGGAGCCTGAGCTGCCTACGATGGCCAGGCTGTCGCCCTTTGCCAATTCAAGGTCGAGGCCATGAAGGATGGTGAGTTCACCTTCCGCGCTGGGTACAACCTTGCTAAGGTTCTGGGCAACTAGAATGCTGGCGCTCATGAGGATTCCGCATGCGTAAATGGTTATCGGGCGGCTGTCTCGCGCTGTTTCTAATTGCGCAACACGCCGCAGCACAGACGCTTTTGATCGTTGGAGATAGTATCAGTGCCGGTTTGGGGATAGAAACGGGCCAAGGATGGGCTTCGCTGCTTGAAAAACGGCTGGACGAACAGAAGGGCAGCTACAAGGTCATCAATGCCTCGATCAGCGGTGACACCAGTGCCGGCGGGCTTTCCCGGCTATCGCCGTTACTTAATGAGCACAAGCCTGATGTTGTGCTGATTGAGCTGGGCGGCAATGATGGTTTGCGTGGCCAGCCCCCTGCGCAATTGCAACAGAATCTTGCATCAATGATTGACCAGTCCAAGCAGGCAGGTGCCAAGGTACTGCTTCTAGGAATGCGGTTGCCGCCCAACTATGGCATTCAGTATACCGAGCGTTTCGCTGCGGTTTATTCCAGTCTGGCTGAAGAAAAAAAGGTCGCACTGGTGCCCTTCTTTCTGGAGGGGGTTGGAGGAATAGAGCAGTACATGCAGCCAGACGGAATTCATCCCAATGCAGCCGGACAGCCAAGACTACTGGAAAATGCCTGGCAAGCCTTACAGCCCTTGCTTGAACGGACGCAGAATGCAAAGCACTGACATTTTGTAAGATTTTACAGTTTGGGGCGGTTAAATCCGGTTCACCTGCTTTTCAGGTCAACGCCTTTCCGTTAAGGTTGCGCCCCCCTTCTGGAGCCTCAAATGTCGCGTCACGCCTGGTCCTTGTTTGGCTTTCAACTTATCGTGCCTGATTCACAGCTCGATCTGTTCGCCTGCCGGACAACACGGCTGCACATCGTTGCACGCCAGCTTGAGCTAGGCGGACATGCCGATCGCACATTGTGCGGCAGCCTTCTCCCGGCCGAGCCCAAGTTTCAGCCATTGGCTCGGCATTGGCTGAGACACTCGCAGTTATGCCCCCAGTGCATGGAACGTCTGGAAGCAGATAAACGGGGTGAAGTGGGTACTGTTTCGTTCCTCTGAGGTCTCACGACCTTATAGGCGCAGTGTTACACTGACACTATTTACAGCATTCTTTTCAAAGGATTTTTCGATGTTGTCTCGCGCATCATCTATCGCCTGTTTATCGCTTGCCGTTAGTCTGACTGCCGGTACGGCTTGCGCCCTGGAATTGCCGCTTCCACCGCCTGGTGAAGATATCGTGGGCGAGGTGCAGGTCATCAAGGCCGCCTACGAAGACACATTTGCAGACCTCGGTGAGAAGTACGATCTTGGCTATTCGGAGATGGTGGCAGCGAACCCGGGCGTTGATGCCTGGTTGCCAGGGGCGGGTACCGAAGTAGTTCTGCCTACACGGTTCATCCTGCCGCCTGGACCGCGTGAAGGGGTTGTCATTAATCTGGCTGAGTACCGTATGTACTACTATCCCAAAGGGGGTAATACGGTTTTCACCTACCCATTGGGAATTGGACGTGAAGGATGGGGGTCGCCTGTTGGGACTACCCGAATCACCGCCAAGACCAAGGACCCCAGCTGGTATCCGCCTGCATCGATTCGTGCCGAGCACGCCGCCGATGGTGATCCGCTTCCAGCCGTGGTTCCGCCTGGGCCGGACAATCCGCTTGGACCCTACAAGTTGAATCTTGCGCTACCAGGTTATCTGATCCACGGTTCCAACAAGAAATTTGGTATCGGCATGCAGGTCAGCCACGGCTGTTTCCGGATGCTGAATGAGGATCTCAAGGAGTTCGTTGGAATGATTCCGGTGAACACCCCTGTACGCATCATCAACGAGCCTTACAAGTTTGGTATCAGCCAAGGCAAGCTGTATCTGGAGGCGCATGAGCCGCTCTCGAGCGAAAATGGCAAGCCGGCCATGATCGACCAGCACACGGCTGTGGTGAATGCCATGATCCGTCGCGAGGACTTGAGTGGTCACGCTGAGCTGAACTGGGAATTGGTAAAGGATATCGTCACGGCGCAGGATGGTCTGCCTGTAGAGGTGGCTGCTACCATCAATCAGGCTTCGCAAACTGCTGCGACTGCCGCTGATCAGCCTGCTGCAGCGCTATAAAACAGTGTGGCAACAAAAAGCCCGCCAAAATGGCGGGCTTTTTGTTGCTCGCAAAAGCCGACCCGAGAGTCAGCTTAACAGGTCAGAGACCTATTATTTGCGGCTGGCTTTTTCCAGCATACGCAGAGCGCGCTCGTTAGCTTCGTCAGCAGTCTGCTGAGCTTTCTGAGCAGCAGCCAGAGCGTCGTCAGCATGACGATAAGCTTCGTCAGCACGAGCCTGAGCGCGAGCAGCAGCGTCTTCAGTAGCGGTCAGACGGGCTTCGCTTTCTTTGGAAGCGTGGCTGCAACCAGTAGCCAGGGCAGCTGCCAGAGCCAGAGCGGCAAATTTCAGAGCGTTGTTCATCATTATCCCCTTGAGGTGGACTTCCATATAGAGTGCAAATTTCCCAGCGGAAAATTGCGCGCTACATACTACTCATAACGTGTAGTAAGTAAACTGAGCGAATGCAAGGTTCGCGAGTTTTTTTCACTTTCCCTTTCATAAGCTCGATAAATTGACATTGCGTTGCTTAAAAAGTGTCCAAGGGTGACTGATGACGGGTTTTCCGACGGTATAAGGAGCGCGACTAAGGCAAACAGTTACATGGCTAATGGGTTGTATTAATGCAAACTTCAACGCACTATTAGGCTCTGAGTCTTGCGCCAGATGCTCGTTGTATTAAGCCTAAGGTCATGATTGTTGTGCGATGGCCGGCCCGAACGGGGCAGCCATTTCTGTAGTCTGAAAATAGGCTCGGCAGCAATGTCGCTTCCCAATAAGAGAGATAAGGCGGGTAATCGGTTTTCCGCCAAGGAGCAGATATGAACGAGTCGTTTTCAATCGACCACGACCTCTCATCTCACCAGTTTGTCATCCACGTCGATGGGCAGCGAGCGTATCTTGCCTATATGGATCTTGGTAAGCAGACCATGGATTTTTACAGAACCTTTGTGCCCGATAATCTGCGGGGCAGGGGAATAGCCGCAGCGTTAGCCGAACACGCACTGACGTACGCGGAGTCACGTGGCTACAGCGTCATTCCATCCTGCTCCTATGTCGAGCGTTATATCGAGCGGCGTCAGCAGAAGCTAACGGCTCCTCACTAATCGACAGGTATAAAAAAGCCGGGTAAAGAACCCGGCTATAAGAAGACTGGCAATCAATCGCGCTTGCGCTTGGGCAGTACATCCTTGAGCTTGTTATGCATGCTCATGATGCTCTGTTCCGTCATTTCCCAATCGATGCAAGCGTCTGTAACCGAAACGCCATATTTCAGTTCGTTGAGATCCTTAGGAATCGGCTGGTTGCCATAGCCCAGATGGCTCTCCACCATCAATCCGATAATGGACTGGTTGCCTTCGATTATCTGGTTGGCAACGTTATCCATTACCAGCGGCTGCAGTGAGGCATCCTTGTTAGAGTTTGCATGGCTGCAATCCACCATGATATTAGCCTTGACCTTGGCTTTGCTTAATTCACGTTCGCATACCGCAACGCTGACCGAGTCGTAGTTCGGTTTGCCGTTACCGCCGCGCAGAACCACATGACCGTAGGGGTTACCTTTGGTCTGCACGATCGAGACCTGTCCCTGCTGGTTGATGCCGAGGAAACGATGTGGGTTTGAGACTGATTGCAAGGCGTTGATAGCAACGGTCAGGCTGCCATCAGTGCCGTTCTTGAAGCCAACGGCCGATGAAAGGCCGGAAGCCATTTCACGGTGCGTTTGGGACTCCGTGGTCCGGGCGCCAATTGCAGACCAGCTGATCAGGTCCTGAAGATACTGTGGTGAGATGGGATCTAGTGCTTCGGTGGCAGTAGGCAAGCCTTTCTCGGCCAGCTCTAGCAGCAATTGGCGACCAATGTGCAAACCATCCTGAATCTTGAAGGAGTCGTCGAGGTAGGGATCGTTGATAAGCCCTTTCCAGCCGACTGTCGTCCGCGGCTTCTCAAAATACACTCGCATGACAAGGAAGAGGGTATCGGAAACTTTTTCGGCCAGAACCTTCAGGCGGTCGGCGTACTCGTGGGCTGCCTTGATGTCATGAATGGAGCAGGGGCCAATCACGACAAAAATCCGATGATCCTTGCCATCAAGGATATTACGCACCACCTGGCGACCCTGAGCGACTGTCTTGGAGGCGCTTTCGGTCAAAGGAATCTCTAGTTTGAGTCGCTCAGGCGTTATCAGGGGGTCGTTTGATACGACGTTTAGGTCATTTATAGGTAAATCGGCCATAGTGTTCTCGGAGGCCACGGTGCCTGCTTGGGCATAACCGGCTGGCGTTACGCGGTAAAAGGTGGACAAGAAGCTAACCATAACGTGTCTTCATAGGAGGCGACAATGGCCTTTTCCGGTTCGAGAGACGAAGCGGCCTGTTGCGTCCTTGAATGTCTTGACCAGTACGAAATAGCGAGGCTTTGTGGAATTAAGCGATCTTGATGCGGATCAGGCGTTGTTGGCGCTTTCGGGAGTAACGTTGCTTATCTTCACCAGTGAAGGGTGCTCAAGTTGCCGGTGGGCGCGAGAGCGCTTGCCGGAGATGAACTTGCCATGCGATCAAATCGCCTGGGTCGATGCGGAGCGAAACGGAGGAATGGTGCAGCGCTATGAGGTATTTCACTTGCCTGCTCTGTTCGTAGTACGTCAGGGGCTATTTTATGGCGGGCTGAAAACGCGGATGACCGAGTCTGAATTGAATCAGGGAATTCTGGCTTGTCTGAGCCGTGATGCTGATGATTTACCTTGATGAGAGAAGTGTGGTGTTAACTAACCAAGTCGCAAATTAAGGCATTTACCAGCATTTTGCACGGCGAAGTGGCAATACGCTGCTACGCTTTCCTATGATGAATAAGCATTCGGCATGTCGTATGACGGCCATCCACGTCAGTAGTTGAGGGGGCCAATTGATCCAATCGATTCTTTATGCAACTGATCTGGGCATCTACTCATCCTCTGTCTTGCAGCATGCGCTTTCCTTGGCGCGAGCGCATGATGCTAAGTTGTATGTCGTACATGCGGTTGAACCCTTGGGGTTGTTCGCTGACTCGATTTTGCAAACCTATATGGATGCCTCCACGTTGGCACAATTGAACAAGCAGGGTTTCAATACCGTTTTAGCCAATATTGAGCAGCGCGTGATCGAGTGTCTGCGCGATGAAATGGGGGAGACTGCGCAGGAGTTTGACCGTATCCGTTTGGTGCGGGTCGTTCAGGGAGATCCCGCTCAGGTCATTCTTGATCAGTCCCATGATCTGGCTGTCGATTTGATTGTGTTGGGCAGTCATAGTCATGGCAGTACTTGGGATACACCGCTGGGACGTACTGCAGGCAAAGTTCTGCAAATGGCGGATGTGCCTGTCTATCTTGTACCCATGTTGCAGCATCGCAGCCATTGATAATTACCAATGGCTATAAATATTTTCGTAGTGCGTTAGTATAGGTTATAACAATGGTGCTGTTAGCTATAGCAAGGAGCCATCATGAAGCTTCAGCAATTGAGGTACATATGGGAAGTGGCGCATCACGATCTCAATGTTTCTGCAACAGCGCAAAGCCTGTATACCTCCCAGCCAGGCATCAGTAAGCAGATCCGGTTGCTTGAGGACGAGTTGGGGGTAGAAGTGTTTGCTCGCAGCGGCAAGCACCTGACACGCATTACGCCAGCGGGTGAGCGGATTATCCAGACCGCTGGTGAGATCCTGCGTAAGTGCGAAAGCATCAAGCAGATCGCTCAAGAGTTCTCCAACGAGAAGAAAGGCACGCTTTCAATCTCCACGACGCACACCCAGGCCCGCTATGCATTGCCGGATGTGATCAGTGATTTCATGAAGCAGTATCCGGATGTCGCCCTGCACATGCAGCAGGGTACACCTATGCAGATTGCTGAAATGGCAGCAGATGGCACAGTTGATTTTGCCATTGCAACGGAAGGTCTTGAGCATTTTGGTGATCTGATCATGCTGCCCTGCTATCGATGGAATCGATGTGTCATCGTGCCCCATAGTCACCCCTTGGCCAAAGTGCCCAAGCTCACCCTGGAAGCCCTGGCTGAGCATCCCATCGTCACCTACGTATTCGGTTTTACAGGACGTTCCAAGCTGGATGAGGCCTTTAGCCGGCGAGGATTGGAGCCAAAAGTCGTTTTCACCGCAGCCGATGCCGACGTTATCAAGACCTATGTAAGGCTCGGTCTGGGGGTGGGAATCGTGGCGGATATGGCGGTTGACCATAAGCTCGACAGTGACCTTGTTGCGCTGGACGCCAGTGAATTGTTCGAGGCCAGCATTACCAAGATCGGCTTGCGTCGGGGGACCTTCCTGCGGGGATATATGTGTGACTTCATTAGTCGTTTCGCCCCGCATCTGACGCGTGAAGTCCTGGTGCAGGCGATGCAGTGCCATAGCCGCCAGGAAGTTGAAGACCTATTTGCTGAAGTCACATTGCCGACCTACTAGACTCGCTTAATCATCGTATGAAAGAAAGGGAGTCACTTCGTCTCATTTTGTGTCAGAGTGGCGGGGTGAGCTTTCCAGCAGCTCACAGGTGTCCCTTACAAGAAAAACAATACGAGGTTCATACGATGAAAGTGTCCCGAAAGTCTGCTGTTCTGCTAGGTATAGGTTTCGCTCTTATGTCCGGACTCTCCCAAGCCAGCTCGTTGCATGTTGATCGTGCCCCGTTCGGGTCACTTCCTGATGGCCGTGCCATCGAGCGCTATACGTTACAAAACAGCAACGGAATGCGAGTTGGCATCATTACTTATGGCGGTATCGTTCAATCCATTGAGGTGCCCGATGCGAAAGGGCATATGGAAGATGTCGTTCTAGGTTTTGATGATGTGAAAGGCTATCTGGATAACGGCACCGTTTACTTTGGTGCGCTGATCGGCCGATTCGGCAATCGCCTGGCCAAGGGTAAGTTCGAGCTTGATGGCAAGACGTATCAGGTGCCGATCAATAATGATCCAAACGCCCTGCATGGCGGGCCGGAAGGTTTCAATACCAAGGTATGGCAGGCCAAGCCTATCGAGGGCAAGGATTGGAAAGGCGTATCGCTTAGCTATGTTTCGTCTGATGGTGAGATGGGCTTTCCAGGCACGCTCACAACTACTGTGCGTTACACTCTCAACGAGCATAACGAGTTGCAGATCGAATATACCGCAACGACGGATAAGCCTACGGTAGTCAACCTGACCAATCACAGTTATTTCAATCTGGCGGGCGCTGGCAACGGGACCATTCTTGACCAGAAGGTGACTATCCATGCGTCCAAGTTCACCCCGATTGATTCAACGCTGATTCCAACCGGGGAATTGGCTGATGTGAAGGGTACGCCTATGGACTTTGTCCATCCGACTGCTATCGGTGCGCACATTCGTGACAACGACCAACAGCTGAAATATGCCGAGCCCAAACAGGGTGGTTTTGATTTCAACTGGGCATTTGATAAGCCGGGGCAGCTCGATGCCGTAGCGGTTACGGCTTTTGATCCATCATCCGGGCGGCGTCTAGAGATGTATACAACCGAGCCGGGTGTGCAGTTTTATACCAGCAACTTTCTGGATGGCACTATCAAAGGCAAGCAAGGCAAAGTTTATCCGCACTGGGGAGCGTTTACGCTGGAGGCTCAGCACTTCCCCGATGCACCAAACCAGCCCAACTTTGCCAGCACTCGCTTGAATCCCGGCGAGACATACAAGCAGACTACCATCTACAAATTCTCGACCCTCAAGCAGTAATCTCCTGCCTATGGGGCTGCACCGTCAGCCCCATATCCTGCCTTAGTTCTTCAATCAGCATTTTGGCCGGTGCGGTGACGTCCATGCCCTGGCGAATGACAACGCTATAGGGCTCGCTGTTGATTTGCAGGTCAATGGAAAACCGCTTGAGCAAGCCAAAGCGTTCACTGAAGAGCGCTACATCGCTAGGCATCACAGCCAGAAGATGCGGATCCTCCTGCAACAGGCTAAGCATCGTGAACGTAGAGGCCGTTTCGATGGGATAGCGCGGAAAGTCGAGCCCTGCAAGGCGAAACTGCTGTTCGAGCGCGAGGCGCATGGGCATGTTGGAGGGATAGACAACCCAGCGATAGCCTGTCAGCTCGTCCAGACTGGAAAGTGATGCGTTGGCCAGCGGATGGTTGGGATGAGCCACCAGCGCCAGGCTTTCTGGATGTTCGATCAGCTTTTCATACGCATCAGGCCGGGTGCTTACGCTGGTTCGGCAAATCACTACGTCTACCCGCCCTTGGTCGAGAAGGGCAAGCAGTCGCGCGCTGGTGTCCTCCGCGATATGAATCGACAGTTCCGGCTGTTTCTGGCGAAGCCGATTGAGCGACTGCATGAGCAGCGGCACCGCACCCATGATAACGCCAATGGACAACCGGCCACCCTGACCATGCAGGATGCCAATCATTTCTTCCCTGAGGTGGGCAATGTCGGACTGAATAAGGCGCGCATACCGAATCACGCAGCGTCCCAGATCGTTAGGCACCAGTCCCTGACTGGTACGTGTAAAAAGGGTGGCGCCTAGTGTCGCTTCAATTTCATGGAGGGCTTTTGTTGCACCCGGTTGAGTAATAGCAACCTGCTCGGCAGCCTTGTGCAGTGAGCCATGCTCCTCAAGGGCAATGAGAAGCTTGAGCTGACGTACGCGTAGGCGCGATGAAATGGAATTCAAAGATGGAATCATGGGAATAACCAAAGGTTATCACTTAATCAGTACCTCTCATTAGGCAGCGTTCTGCGCGCGCCGTAAAGTATGCGCTATCCATTCAGCCCATAACGATAAGAGCAAACCCCATGAGACTGATTCAATTTGAGACTTCAGAAGGCCAGCGCCATGTAGGAGTGGTTGAAGGCGAGAATCTCCAGATTGTACGTAATGTTCGCACGACACGTGAGCTGGCACTGAATGCAATCCGAAACGGACGTGATCTGGTTGCTGAGGTCCAGGCGCAGGGTACCGAGCCAGGGCCGAGTTATGACAGTGTGCTTGAAGCCCGTCGCGTATTACCTCCGCTGGATCATGACGATACGGCCCACTGCCTGGTTACCGGAACCGGGCTTACGCATCTGGGCAGTGCTTCTACGCGAGACAAGATGCATCAGCACAACAATCAGGACGAAGCCAAGTTGACCGACAGCATGCGTATGTTCAACTGGGGACTTGAAGGCGGACGACCTTCGGCCGGTGAAGTGGGGGCGCAGCCAGAATGGTTCTACAAGGGTGACGGCAGCATTGTTGTCCGTCCGGGCGAGGATTTTTCCCTTCCCGAGTTTGCCGAAGATGCCGGTGAAGAGCCTGAATTAACCGGCCTGTATGTCATCGGTGATGACGGGGAACCTTATCGGGTAGGTTTTGCGCTGGGAAATGAGTTTTCCGATCATGTCATGGAACGGAAAAACTACCTTTATCTAGCGCACTCTAAACTGCGCTGTTGCGCATTTGGGCCTGAATTACGAGTAGGTGAGCTGCCTCGCCACCTTTCAGGTATGAGCCGGATTCGCCGTAACGGTGAGGTCCTTTGGGAAAAGGAATTTCTTTCAGGCGAAGAGAATATGTGTCACAGCCTGGCGAATCTTGAATATCACCATTTCAAGTACAACCAGTTTTTGCGTCCGGGCGACGTACATGTACATTTTTTCGGAACGGCTACACTGTCCTTCGCTGACGGTATCAAGGCGCAGCCGGGAGATCGGTTCGAAATCAGCATGCCTGAATTCGGTAAACCTCTGATCAATGGCATCGCTTCCCATAAGCCGGATTTCGTAATAGGCAACATCAAAGCGCTATAACTTTCTGAACATCAAGTGCTTTAAACGTGGGTTGTCAGCTAAATCTGCCTTCATAAGAGGCCGGTTAAATCACTAAATTGCTATGTTGTATGATGACTTAAAGTTCGACAGGATGTACCTTTAGTGCCTGACACCGATGTTCTTCTCATTTTATCTGCGTGAGCATTGGCTCGCGCAGTGTCCTGAAACCCTTTATGGTCAAGGAGTTAAGCATGCAGATCACAGGACATAACTATGTTGGCGGAGCGCGTAGTGCTAAAGGCGAAACTATCGTCTATAGCGTGGATGCGACCTCTGGAGAACAGTTATCGTATAAGTTCTATCAGGCTACGCCTGAAGAAGTTGATGCTGCTGCACGTGCTGCGCAAGAGGCTTATCCCATCTATCGCAGCCTGAGCGCTGAAAAGCGTGCCAGCTTTTTGGAGGCCATTGCAGACGAACTGGACGCGCTGGGTGACGATTTCGTGCAGCTGGTTTGCCGCGAAACCGCATTGCCTGCTGGCCGTATCCAAGGCGAGCGTGGACGCACCAGTGGACAGATGCGCCTATTCGCTCAGGTCCTGCGTCGTGGTGATTTCTACGGGGCGCGCATCGACCGTGCCTTGCCTGACCGCAAGCCGCTGCCTCGTCCAGACCTGCGCCAATACCGTATCGGTCTTGGTCCAGTAGCCGTATTCGGTGCAAGCAACTTCCCGCTGGCATTCTCTACCGCAGGCGGCGACACCGCTTCGGCGCTGGCTGCCGGTTGCCCGGTTGTGTTCAAGGCCCATAGTGGTCACATGGGAACAGCTGAATATGTGGCTGAAGCCATTGTTCGTGCGGCTGAGCGTACTGGCATGCCGGCTGGTGTTTTCAATATGATCTACGGCGCTGGCGTCGGCGAGCAGCTCGTCAAGCACCCAGCCATCCAGGCGGTCGGTTTCACGGGCTCGCTGCGAGGTGGTCGCGCACTATGTGATATGGCTGCTGCACGTCCTCAGCCGATCCCGGTCTTTGCTGAAATGTCCAGTATCAACCCGGTTCTGCTGATGCCTGAAGCACTCAAGCAGCGCGGCGATAATGTGGCTAACGAGCTGGCCGCTTCGGTCGTGTTGGGATGTGGTCAGTTCTGTACCAACCCGGGCCTGATCATTGGCATTCGCTCGCCGGAGTTCTCTGCATTCCTGGAGCGTTTCGCCGCGACCATGAATGACCAGCCGGCGCAGACCATGCTCAATGCAGGCACCCTGAAGAGCTATGTCAAAGGTCTCGAGCATTTGAATGCTCACTCCGGTATTACTCATCTTGCCGGTGCAACCCAGCAAAATAACAATCAGGCTCAGCCACAGTTGTTCAAGGCTGATGTCAGCTTGCTGCTGGAAGGTGATGAGTTGTTACAGGAAGAGGTTTTTGGTCCAACTAGCATTGTGGTAGAAGTTGCCGATAAGGCCGAGCTGATTCGCGCATTGCATGGCCTGCATGGCCAGCTGACTGCGACGCTGATTGCCGAGCCGGGTGACTTGGAAACCTACGGTGCTGAGCTGACAGCTGTGCTTGAGCAAAAAGCAGGGCGCCTGTTGATCAATGGTTATCCAACCGGCGTAGAAGTCTGTGACTCCATGGTTCATGGTGGCCCTTACCCGGCAACGTCCGATGCTCGCGGAACCTCCGTAGGTACGTTGGCCATCGATCGCTTCCTGCGCCCGGTCTGCTACCAGAATTACCCGGATGCATTGCTGCCTGAGCCACTCAAGAACGCTAACCCGCTGGGTATTGCCCGTCTGGTTAACGGCGTTACGACACGCGATGCGCTGAGCTGATCGCTCCGTTAATGAAAAGCCCCGGCGTGCCGGGGCTTTTTTATGGCTATTCGCCCTCTAATACCAGAGTAAGAGCCTTACGTGCGTCTTCTAGTTGTACCAGGGTGGCATGTTTGGCGCCCAGGGCATCGCCATGTTGAATAGCCGTCAGGATCGCTTTATGGCGGGGAAGGGCGAACTCATGAAGGTTGGGACGCCTGTTTGATTGCTTGAGCGATTCGCGCAATGCCAGCGATAGCATGTTGCAGAGGTTAGCCAAGAGGTCATTGTGAGTGGCTTCGGCAATCTGACTGTGGAAATCCAAGTCCGGTTGTAACCACTCTTCCGGCGTCTTGGCTGCTTCCATGCGCTGATAAGCGTTCTCAATGGCCGCTACGTCATCAGGTGTGGCATGCGTAGCAGCAAGCGCGGCGGCTGCGGGCTCTATAATGCAGCGCACGCTTGAAAGCATGTTGAAGAAATCGTTTTGTGGCGTCGTTTCCATCAGCCAGTGCAGTACGTCGGGATCAAGCATATGCCATTCGCGACGAGGCCTGACAACCGTGCCCACCTTGGGTTTGGAGTAGACAAGCCCTTTGGCTACCAAGACCCGGGTTGCCTCGCGCAGCACCGGGCGGCTGACAGCATACTCCTCGCACAGCAACGCTTCAGGCGGAAGCTTGGAGTCTGCAGGAAAGTGGCCAGAAACGATATGCCGGCCCAACTCCTGAACGATTCGGGCATGCATGCTTTTGCGAAGTGAAGGTTTGCGATATTCCATGAGGCGCGACGTGGCGATCCTGTTTCGAGGCCGCGCATCATAACATTCGCCCCTCGCCAATGCGGAAAGGGGCGTTGAGAACTCACTCAATGTGAATGTCTCGGCACCTCGGAGCCACGGCAGCCAACGAGGAAGTCGAAATCGCAGCCCTCATCGGCCTGCAGCACGTGGTCCACGTACAGCTTGCGGTAACCGCCACCGAGCAGGTTGGCGTTCGGGTCCTGCCAGTCCGCCAGGCGGGCCTGCAGCTCTTCATCGCTGATATCCAGGTGCAGACGGCCGTTCTCGCAGTCCAGC